>MGRR01000113.1:2450-3765 GCA_001798265.1 Deltaproteobacteria bacterium RIFCSPHIGHO2_12_FULL_43_9 | reverse complement strand
TATTTCTTGAGCTAAACGGAATCAATTCTACTACAGTTATTCGCAAGGCAATGAAGGCAAATCATAAAGATGCACTTGGCTTAACTGTGAGATGGCAACACGCGATAAAACTATGTGTTTTGCTAAAAGACAAACTGATAATCAAGCATAACCAAGCGAATATAATTGTAAATGAATACCCTAAATGTACGCCGCGCAATGGAAGGTATAACGAGACCAACAAAAAAGCTAAGCAAGTAATAGTTAACAAATTACACTTATTAAATAGCCGCGGAAATTATGTCACGAGTATTTAAAGATCTCTTTTCTAGAGTCTGTTTCGTCCAACATACCCAATGGAGAATTTAAATTGAAAAGGACAATTTTCTTGCTATGCCTATCTAATATTTTTATGACATTCGCATGGTATGGTCATCTTAAAAATCTGAAAAGTGCGCCGTTGTGGATCGCAATATTGGCAAGTTGGGGAATCGCGCTGCTGGAGTATTGCTTCCAGGTGCCCGGAAATAGAATTGGCTACCAATTTCTCTCCCTACCCAAATTAAAGGTTCTTCAGGAGATTATTACAATGACTGTCTTTGCAGGCTTCGCAATCTGGTACATGAAGGTTCCTGTTTCGAAGAATTTAATCTGGGCATCATTCTGTTTAGTCGGTGCCGCTTATTTTATATTTAAAGATACGTAGAGCTAGGAGTTGGCCTTGGAGAGATAATCTACCCTCTCTTGTGGAAGATCATACAACTCAGAAAATTTTTCCGTAAATTTTTTGGAAAGTGGTTGCTTGAATTCCTCGACTATCCTTTCAACAGCCCTTAAGGCAATTGGGGCGGGTAGATCAAGAAGCTCGTCAACCATCGCATGCAACCAGCCGACCTTGGTCTTCTTTGAAAGAGCATAGTCAATGGAACCGGCATTAATAGCAGGGGACGCGCTCAGGCTATCTATTACCCCAGCCTGACTTAAATCAATATGGAACTCAAACATGGCAAAGATTCGAAATATTAATGCTACAAGCTCCTGCTGTGTAATTGGCCTTGGTTCTTCCCGGCTCTCTCCGGCTCCCGAGGATAAAATGCGCGTGCATTGGCGGTTGGTAGTAAGTGAAGAGAGATAAAAATTCAAGTTTCTTGTGAACTCAATCTTGTCTTTGTTGGATAAGGATAGCTTTTCTTTTTCTATTTTCAGCCTGATTTCACCCTTCGACTCGTCATCTATATAAAAATCAAATGGGTCGGGATGTTCTTCCCGGGCAAGACCAAAGATCTCTTTTGCCTTCTTGATTTTCTCTTCCATGCTTTCAATATCTCTATTAATA
>MGRR01000113.1:441-2430 GCA_001798265.1 Deltaproteobacteria bacterium RIFCSPHIGHO2_12_FULL_43_9 | reverse complement strand
GTATAATTGGGGAAGCCTGTCAGGAGCACAAATTCCTCACCCTCTTCCCTCATGCCGGCCCTGTATTCGTCGAGTTTGATTAAAATTTCATACTGGATAAGCCTCTTGTTTCTGTGAAGCCTTAAGCTTTCATTTCTTAGATTTTCTAATTTATTCCACGCCCTGATTATTGGATTTTTCCCCTCCAGGTGCCAGTTTAAAATTATAAATTTTCTATCCACAAAAAATTCAATGAGTAATTTAACCATCTCCCTCGCGTGTTCCAGATCAACATCCTCAAATTTTCCCTTTTCAACCAGACTTATCAGTTTTGCAAGAAATCCAGGGGTCCTTCTCTGCCCAAAACGTTTACTTGGGGCACTGCCTGCAAGCCTTGCATCCAAAAGCATGGAGGCGTATTGCGACTTGGTACGGACCTCTTCTAAAATCTTACTGAATTTCGTTGAAACCTCTTCCGCGTATTCATCGACCCTGCTGAAGATCCCCTTTTTTCTGTATGATTCCAGGCGGCGAAACATCCATCCAATCTCTCCATTGCCAGTGAGGTCCTCAAGCGCGGTCTGGATTGTGGATTCTGTGGCATCTGGATCCTGCAGCAGGACTATGGCTGCTGCAATCTTCCTCTTCTCCTTGGGCATTTGAAGCAGAGATTCGTTTCGGATCGTGATTAAAAGATCGGGTAGCTTTCCCAATACCTCGGATAAAACCCTTTCAGCTTCAACCTGCTTCGCGGTACCCGTCGCCCTCTTAACGATACTGACAACAATGGATATCAGACCCGCCATAATCGTATAGACAGCGATGAAAATAATCAGATTAACTGAGGGAATTGACCTATTGGCAATCCAGAAGGAGACAAAAAGGGCAACCATTGTCACAGGTCCGGCTGCCCAGGCCAGGGCAATCAGCTTAATTGCCCATGATTCCTGCCTTATGGCCTCAGAAAGGCGCTCTATGAAGTTCCCACCAGCCTCTTCATAGTAACCGTACCTTAGATGGGAGCCGTATAATCTGTGCTTTGTGCCTACATCTGGGATAGGTTTTTGATTCATCTGTTCTTACTAGGGTACTGTAAGTTTAAGGAATTTTAAAGGAGAAAAACATCATGAAACATAGCGTTTAATACTTCTCCTGGCCTCTTTCTTCTTGATGGCTTCTCTCTTGTCATATTTCTTTTTACCCTTTGCCAGTCCGAGCTCTAGTTTTGCTTTTCCTTTTTTGAAGTAGATTTTCAGAGGAATGAGCGTCAGGCCCTTTTCCCTGATTTTGACCGAGAGCTTTATTATCTCGTTTTTGTTCATGAGAAGCTTACGGGTTCTTAGTGGCTCGTGATTTTGTACGTTTGCATGAGAGTATGGGGATATGTGCATGTTCAGAACAAAGAGCTCGCCATTTCTTACAATCACATAACTATCAAGAAGCTGTGCTTTACCATCCCTGAGTGATTTTACCTCTGAACCCAGGAGGACAATGCCTGCTTCAAACCTTTCTTCAATGAAATAGTCATGCATCGCCTTTCTGTTCGTGGCAACGATTTTAATCCCCTCATCTGTCATGGGGATTGTTCCTCTTGCTTCTCTCCTTTCGGAGATAAAACACCGCCTGATACAATGATCTTAAAAGCCTCTTCAATGGTCAGGTTCAGTGATATCGTATCCTTTTCGGGAACTATGAAATAAAAACCGGTTGTTGGATTCGGTGTTGTTGGCATAAATAAGGACAACATTTTTTCATCCGGGAATTTGTTTGTGTAAGAAGCACTTCCCGTAACAAAAGCAATGGCGTAAACTCCAAGTCTTGGATACTGCACTAAGACAACCCGTCTAAAATTCTCCGCACCGGGCCTGGAGATGGTCTTCATAATCTGTCTAAGAGAGAAATAGATTTTATTGGCAAATGGTATCTGCTCAATGAGCTGATCAAAAATTGTTATCGCGTATCTTATAAAAACAAATCGGGTTAAGGCACCGATTAAACATAAGATAATTA
>MGRR01000113.1:0-418 GCA_001798265.1 Deltaproteobacteria bacterium RIFCSPHIGHO2_12_FULL_43_9 | reverse complement strand
GGTATGCCCTCGATCTCAGTCCCAAAGACCGGAAGTGTAAAATGGATATAGTTTTTGGGATTTAGGGATGGGGCAACCGCATCTAAAAACGAGTAAATAAATCCATCAGCCCATTTAAACATTGTATATAAGAGCCATGCGGTAATTGAAACCGGGAGAAGGGCAAAAATTCCAGTCATCAATGACTGTTTTATCCAGCTAGTTAATGGTTTTTTCATTTGGATCCAGTTCTATGTTGTCAATTAATCGGGTATTGCCACAAAAAACAGCCACTACTAAACGGCATGAATCATTAACAACGGAAATTTCATCCAATGTTTCGTTTGAGCAGATAGTGACATATTGTACCCTGCAGTAAGGCGCAGCCTCAATAATATTGCGTACATTTTTTAGGATTAATCCGGACCTTTTCTCCCCT
>MGRR01000112.1:1888-5528 GCA_001798265.1 Deltaproteobacteria bacterium RIFCSPHIGHO2_12_FULL_43_9 | reverse complement strand
CGAGTGCAGATCCCGGCTTTCGCCGGGATGACGAAAACGTCATTGCTAGCGCAGTAACTTCGTTATCTCAGCCATTGTCGTCATCCCCGCCGTTGTCGTCATCCCCGCCGTTGTCGTCATCCCCGCCGTTGTCGTCATCCCCGCCGTTGTCGTCATCCCCGCGAAAGCGGGGATCCATGCGTTGGATTCCTGCTTTCGCAGGAATAACAATCATTTTTTTTCTTATTCCTTCCAAAAACGCATTCGCCGAGAGAATCGATTATGCCGCTGAGATTCAAAATAAAATCCTGAATTCCACCTGCGTCGGATGCCACGGGAAATTCGGCGTCTCGATTCGCAACGTAAACCTTACGAGCTATGAAAATATCGTTGAACATGGACGCCTGGTTATCCCGGGAGAACCAGAGGAATCGCTCATTTTAAAAAAAACATCATCGGGACACGGAGGACTGTCGAAATCTGAAATCGCAGATCTATACTCGTGGATAATAGAGGGTGCGAATGAAAATTAAACTCTCAAGGAGAGGCTTGATAACGGGGGCCATTCTGGGAATCGCCGCCCTGATAATTCCTAAAATCTGGCAAAAATCCAAAAGCCCCGCGTCAGCCCTTGCAAATGAGAGAGAGCGTCCAAACTTTGATGATGAAAACCTGATCTTTTTCACGCCCGATGAATATATTCTTATATATGACCTCGCGGAACAGATAATTCCATCGGAGGGGGAAGATGCCCCTGGAGCAAGTGATATAATGCTCGCGAATAAAATTGACAGATTTATCGCTGATAATCTTGAACAGGATGTCCAAAATGACATTAGAAATTTTTTAGAAACATTCGCAGCCGGATCTGATGCGTTAAGGGGGCAAGGTTTTTCAGACCTCACACCCGAAGAACAGAGAGAATACATCCTGTTCTGGAAAAATTTTCCATCACTGAGCCTTCTTCGCGGAGCCTTTCTAGCCCTAAAACGCCTTATCATCGCCGTATACTTTTCCACAAAAGAATCGTGGGATTATATCGATTACGGAGGGCCATTAAATGTCTACGTAGATCCCTTCAGGGGGAGGGTTTTATGAGGCTCTCCGCAGACGTCGTCATAGTTGGAAGTGGCCCCGGAGGAGCCGTAATGGCAAAAGAGCTATCCGAAATCGCGGGCTTGAGCATAATCCTAGTCGACGCCGGCCCATATGTGCTGGAGCGCTACTACCAGCAGCTCGAACTTAAAATGACCGAGCTATTCTGGGAGAGAGGGAACCGTGTTACCGACGATCTATCAACACAAATCCTGCAGGCACGATGCGTGGGGGGAGGAACCGTCGTCTATACGGGAACCGCTCATAAGGTTCCAGATTTTGTCCTCAATGACTGGGCCGGGCGATGGAGGGTGGAGGGATTCACAAGGGGAGATCTCGATGCAGGGTATGAACGTGTCGCCTCCAATATGTTTATCACCGAACATACGGAAGAGGACTGGAATGACAACAACCGCCTTTTTGTGGAGGCATGTACCGGGAATAATATCGGTGTTGAGAATCTCAAAAGATTCGTAGACAAATGCATAGGATGCGGATTCTGTTATCAGGGGTGCAAATACCGGCGAAAAGTAACCATGTTAAACACCTATCTGCCAAAAGCATTCGCAAACGGCGTCCAGCTGATCTCAAACTTTCATGTCAACGAGGTCCTCTATGATCCAAAAACCAAAAGAGCGAGCGGTGTTAAGGGTGTAGTAAAACCCACTCCACCACTGGCCGAGAGAAACAGTGTCCCGGAAGGTAGCCTGGAGATAAACGCAAGGCTTGTAGTCATGGCTGCTGGCGCAATAAATACACCCTCCATACTGCTTCGTTCAAAATCCCTTCCTGACCTTGGTGCCGCACTCGGAAGATTCGTACTTATGCAAAACGCGCATAATGTTCATATATTGATGCCATATAAGGTATCCATGATAAGGGGCATACCAAAAGCAGCGAGCACCAAAGAGTTCCTCGATTCTCACAGATTCGTTATAGCCCCCGCGCAAAACCACCCAATTGCTACCGCCAATGATGTCACGGGGTTCGGATTAAACTGGAAACATTTAATGCGTTACTTTCACAACCTTCTGCAATGGCAGGTAATATGCGGGGATGATCCACATTTTACCAATTACGTCTATTTGGACTCCACAGGGAAGACAAACGTCCGCTATCTTTATTCACCAGATTATATCGAAAGGCAGATAGCGGGCCTAAGAACATGCGCGCGCCTTGCCTTTTCTATAGGCGCAGAGCGTGTTTTTCTGGGCCCTACCAAAAACGGATATGTTACGAATAGGAATATGAACGCCCTGGATCACCACATACACAGGAAATATTTCTCACCAGGCAGATTTTCACTCACAACCGCCCACCCACAGGGTGGCTGCAGGATGGGGGGAAACCCAAAACACTCAATAGTAAACTCCAATGGAAGGGCCCATCGGATAAACGGCCTCATAGTCAGCGACGCCTCAATCTTTCCCTCCCCTACCCATGTAAATCCTGTCTATACAATCCTCGCAGCCACAACACTTATTGCTTTACGAACGAAAGAGGATATAGATAAACTATTGGAATAACATCATGAATCCGGAAAAGAAAAAATTTGGATTAATAGGCGGCCTCATAATCGCGATACTCCTTGCTATTCCATTATATAAGATAGCCGCCCCATTTCTTATGCCAATATTCCTTGGCGCGGTGCTCGCGATGATCTCCCGCCCGCTATACCTCTGGCTTACAGATATCCTTAACAAAAGAAAAAAGAGTGCTGCGGCTATTACAACATTATTAATAGTATTAATCGTGGTAGCCCCAGCGTTTGCCATAATCTGGTACGCGGCCAAGGATGCCCTATCATTCCTGCAGGAAGGTGCCTTCGTGGAATCCATCAGAAAATGGCTCGATGGCGGCGCGCTCCCCCTATGGTTTTCAAATGCCCTGGATTGGCTTGCCGATATCACGAGGCTGGACAGAAATCAGATTGAGTCTGAGATCACAGAGCTGGTAAAATCCGCCGGAATAAACACATCAAAAATAATCGGCTCCTGGCTTGCCGGGATACCACAGCTGCTTCTCTTAATTTTCATCACCATTATCAGCACATTCTATCTTTTTATAGATGGAGAAAAGGCGACACACTTTATTTCAAGCATTACACCCTTAACAAACACACAGCAGACCTCAATCTATAACGCATTTGAAAGCATGTGCAGAGCGGTTGTAATCGGAACAATCGCCGCCGCCATGGTACAAGGTGGGTTGGTAGGTCTGTTATTTCTGATTTTCAGTGTTCCTCAGGCGCTATTCTTCACCATAGTAGCAGTATTCTTCGCGATGATCCCATTTATTGGAACAAGCCCTGTCTGGATTGGCGGCGCCATCTACCTTCTAATTAATCACCATCCATTATCGGCTGTTGCGATGGTTATTGCGGGTCTATTTATTGGCATAATGGATAATGTGATTAAGCCCTGGGTTATGAGTGGACAATCCAACCTCCACCCACTCCTGGTTTTAATAAGCGTAATTGGAGGATTAGCCGCGTTTGGGCTCACCGGGATATTCCTTGGCCCGATACTCATGGGCGTATTCGTCTCCGTTTTAAGAATTGTTGCAC
>MGRR01000112.1:1037-1718 GCA_001798265.1 Deltaproteobacteria bacterium RIFCSPHIGHO2_12_FULL_43_9 | reverse complement strand
GTAAGGCAGGGGTCTGCAAAACCCCCATCCCCGGTTCAAATCCGGGTGCCGCCTCCAATCAATCTTTTATCTCACGGCAACTAAAACAAAAAAACAAAGAAGTTAACTACTTGAAAACACTTATGGAGGCTCAGATCCTTAATCAGAATATTTCCTAATATTTCAGCAGATTTCACCCGTGTGCTACCTTTGTGCTACCCCGTGTGCTACCCCTATTTATTCTCAATCTGCCTATTTTCATAAAATTCTAAATATTATTTTCAAACACTCTTCGATCTATCTCAGTAATAAATTGTTATCCAAATTCTACTAAGGAGGTAATTTATTAGTAATCCCACCATAAAAGAAAGACGACCAGCCCTTTACGCCAGGGTCAGCACTGGAAACCAGGGTTCTGGACTCGAAGCACAGGTAAGAGCTCTTAGAGGCTATTGCTCCCAAAGAGGCATACAAAACTTCTTGCTATTCCAAGATGAGAATCAGAGTGGTGTTAAGGCTTCTCGCCCAGCACTAGACAAAATGATGATTGCAGCAAGGCAAGGTGAAATTAACAAAGTCATCGTTTATAGCTTTAGTCGTTATGCTAGAAGTACGACTCATCTATTAAATGCCCTACAAGAATTCAAGAAGTTGGGAATAGAATTTATTTCCATTTCAGAAAATATAGAAACAAACTCCCCT
>MGRR01000112.1:0-1011 GCA_001798265.1 Deltaproteobacteria bacterium RIFCSPHIGHO2_12_FULL_43_9 | reverse complement strand
AGGTGCCGTTGCTCAGCTGGAAAGGGATATTCTCATCGAGCGTGTAAAGGTAGGTCTCGAAAATGCTCGTGCAAAGGGAATCAAAATTGGCAGAAAGAAAAGTAGAGACTCTGCATTGATACGCCGTCTTTACTTATCAGGCGTTACCTATCGAGAAATGTCGAGAATCGCCAAGTGTTCAACGGGTGCAATTGCTGCTGAAATTAGAGAACTAAAAAAAGAAATAAAAAGCAAAGAAGACCTCGAAAGAGTTCTAAAGGAAAGAGAACACGAATCTGTGCAAGTCGAACTTGGAAAAACAAGAGCTAGGGTTGCCTTGCTAGAAAGTAAAATCATCCCAAATAAATTAGCCGATAAGAACAAGATCGAAGAACCCTCTGCCCAAACTGCTGAACCAACAAACAATGGAGACCCTATAGAAGTTGTAATTTAGCTTTCTTTTTAAAGCCCTCCGAAATCGGGGGGCTTTTTTTTTGACCAATTTGGATCAAAAAGTTCATGTTAAAAGGTATTATTAAAGTAACGGCAATATAAGGGTCTATGGATTGTCGTATTCCCCACTCTTAAGGTGCTCACGTTATCTTTAATAGGCCTATTACGTTAATAATAGCCCACTGAAGGCATTCCCTTTAGGAGAACTTGGTGAAAACAGTGCTGACAATATTAGGCAGAATTACTCGTGTCTTTAGATATTTCAGAAACTACACCCTAAGTCGGAAAGGTGCCTGTAATCACTAGCAATTTTTGCTATAGTGCCTTTTTTTGCCGTTTTTAGCTCAAAACCGTCACCTTGAAACCCTATCCTTTCCTAAATATTGCAGGAAGGCACGGAATTAGGGCAATATAAGCAGCCTTGGAACCATTAGTTTTTATTGCCAATACGCTCTCATTAGCCTATGCATGCATTTAGAAAATATTAAACCTGGAAGGAACTTTTATGACGCCTGAAGTTGGTTTTTTTTCGATTCCGGTAACTGACATGGATGCCAGTATAGTATTTTATAAGAATGC
>MGRR01000111.1:7044-7433 GCA_001798265.1 Deltaproteobacteria bacterium RIFCSPHIGHO2_12_FULL_43_9 | reverse complement strand
TCTTTGGAAGGCTGGGCACCGTCCACCTTATAAAATCAGGCTCCTCTTACCGGGTGGGGCATTAACCGAAGATGGTTTTAAGGCGGGAATGGAGATTCTGGGCCAATCAATTGAAGAGGTTTCATAGGAAACTATATGTCATTCGATTTATTAAACGAATGCGTACGTATGATACAGCTCAACTCTATCTCTTCGGTGGGAACAAAGGAAATTACCAACCACTTGATTTCATTAGTGAAATCTGAATCGCTTGGCTTTCAATATGAGCTGCACTCCACTAAATTTCTCGATGCTGATCAAATAAGCATCATTTTTCACAAAGGACCTAAAAATTGTGGGGCAATGATCTGGAATTGCCACCTTGATACCGTTGACCCCGGAGAAATCTC
>MGRR01000111.1:5927-6969 GCA_001798265.1 Deltaproteobacteria bacterium RIFCSPHIGHO2_12_FULL_43_9 | reverse complement strand
ATTTAGTCGGCTCCGCCTGTGAAGAGATTGGATTATATGGGATCAAGGAGCTGTTCAAATCACCTCCTTTCAAACCAAAATACGTTATAAACACAGAGCCCTCTGACTTAAAGATTGTTTACGCCCATAAAGGTCTATTTGTCTCTGAAATCACCTTAGAAACAAAAGATCTGGTTCAGCAAAAAGGGCATGTTTATAAAATTGAATTTCATGGCATCTCCGCGCACTCAAGCACTCCACATCTTGGCAAGAGCGCGATTGTGATGGCACTGGAGTTCTTGATTAGGAATCCGGATTTTCATGTAATAAAAATCGATGGCGGAACCGTCATGAACAAGGTTCCTGAGTCATGTACACTGGAGATAATCGGGGAGACAAAACCGCTGTGGCACTCGGAAAAATCGCAAGACTATACAATCAATTACTCCGGACAGGCTAATGCCTTTACACATCCTGACAAGCAGATCGCCGCCCTGCTTCTGCTTTATAAAGAATTTCGCAAGACAGAGGAACTTTTAAAAAATAAACCACAAGATACCAAATTCGACCCGCCTCAAACTACAACCGATATTCCCATGTTAAAAGATTACGGGAAGAAAATGATGCTTGGTTGGGGGTTCCGAAAACTCCCTTCGGCCACCAAAGGGGATACGGAATCCAAGATTTCTGACGCGTGTAATCTCGCAACAACAACATTCCCTCAGGTCAGGGTGTCGCAGGTCATCGCCAGACAGAGTCCACCATTTGAAAACGACGCGAAGTCAGAATTAATAGAGGCATCCCGCGCCATATTGAAAAAAATGAATCTTCCTGATGATCTGCAGACAAAGGCAGGGTCATCGGAGGCATCGATATACAGGCAGGCTGGCGCCGATACTATTGTTATCGGCCCTGGAACCTCACGAGGTGTTATTCACAAACCAAATGAATATAATTCCATAACGCAGTTGCATCAGGCGGTTGAGTTTTACAAAAGCGTTATAGAAAGATTTTTGGTGTAACAATGTTCCTTATTCGTGAAGTGCAAAAAGAGGATTTGGAT
>MGRR01000111.1:3910-5816 GCA_001798265.1 Deltaproteobacteria bacterium RIFCSPHIGHO2_12_FULL_43_9 | reverse complement strand
AAAAGGGAGGATGCTGAGTTTTTGTTTGTAATAGAAGACATTGAAAACAACCATATCTGTGGAACATCAACAATTATCGCACAACATGGAACACAAAAGGCCCCACATTTCTATTTTGCAATTACAAAAGTTGAAAAATACAGCAAAACACTGCACTCGGGGTTTATTCATGAGATTTTAAGGCTCCAGACAGATGAACATGGACCAACAGAGATTGGAGGGCTGGTGGTCGAGCCTGCTTATAGGAATGTCCCTCAAAAGCTTGGGAAACAGCTATCCTTCATCCGTTTTCTTTATATCGGCACACACAGGGATAATTTCCAGGACCGGATTCTTGCAGAACTTCAACCGCCGCTTAGCCATGAAGGAAAGAGCCTGTTTTGGGAAGCACTGGGGAGAAAATTCGTAAACCTCGACTATAAAGAAGCAGATATGCTCTCAAAGAAGAATAAAGAATTCATCCTTGCCCTCTTTCCACACGAAGATATTTATATTTCACTCCTTCCGGCGGAAGCCAGGGGTGTTATAGGCAGGATTAACGAAGAGACCCAGCCCGTAAAGCATATGCTGGAAAAGATTGGTTTTAAATATCTTAATCAAATAGACCCATTCGATGGCGGGCCACATTACGGCGCGCTTACGAATGAAGTAGCCCCGATACAGAATACACAAAAAACAAAGATTGCTTCGGGCAGTTTAACCACTGAGGGAAAAGCGGGTCTTATCGCCGTTGAAAAACCAAATTTGCCGTTTAGGGCGGTATTGGGGACATTCCTGACACAAAATAATGAGGCAGTGCTCGATCCAACCACAATGAAAACACTCAACCTGGAAATCGGAGACCCGGTGATGTTATTACCATATTAAGGGTTATTCAAAAATGGACTTCCAAGTTCTCGGAAATTACATAAATGGGCATTTTGTTGAGGTCAAAGAGGATGTCGAGGGTGAATGTAACAAAACATCTCCAGCCGATCTAAAAGACAATATTGGAACATTCAGATACTCTTTCCACTCTGTGGATAAAGCTGTGGATGCAGCGCGAAAAGCCTTTAAAAACTGGCAACTTACTCCTTTTGAAGAGAAAAAGAATTTACTCCTGAAATTCAAATCCCTTCTTGAAAAAAACCATGACCGGCTGGAAGACATTATCTGCAGGGAGGTAGGAAAACCTCTCTGGGAGACCAAAACAGAAATAAAATCGATGGTAAATAAAATAGATATTACCCTCAAAGAGGGGCTAGATGTTATAAAACCCTTTGAGGTTCAAAATGCGGCAAGAAGCGCGCTTGGCAGATGCAGATATAAACCGAGGGGGGTATTGGCGGTGCTTGGCCCATTTAATTTTCCGGGGCATCTTCCAAACGGGCACATCATCCCGGCGCTGGTAACTGGAAACTGCATCGTTTTCAAACCATCGGAGCTAACACCGGGGAGTGGCCAGTTATATACGGAGATAATACATCAGGCCGGTTTCCCTAAAGGTGTCTTCAATCTTATACAGGGGGAAGGAAGAATCGGTAGTTATCTTGTGAAACACCCCGACATCGACGGTATTCTCTTTACGGGATCTTACGATACGGGATGCAAAATAGAACAGGAAACCTTCCACGACTATTGGAAAACCAGGGCGCTTGAGATGGGTGGGAAAAATGCGACCATAATCCTTGCCGATGCCGATCTGAATAAAGCGCTTGCTGATACAATCCTGAGTTCATATCTGACCACCGGGCAGAGATGCTCCGCAACCAGCAGGATAATGCTTCATAAGGGGATCGCGTCTGAATTTATAGAAAGATTCCACGCCCTTTCAAAAGATTTAATAATAGACCACCCGTACGCGGAAAAATTCGACCGCAAAACCCCTTTCATGGGCCCACTAATCAATGACAAAGCAGAAGAGAAA
>MGRR01000111.1:0-3859 GCA_001798265.1 Deltaproteobacteria bacterium RIFCSPHIGHO2_12_FULL_43_9 | reverse complement strand
TGTGTTTCAATTTATACAATAGATAACACGGACCATGCGATAGAAATCGCAAATCAAACCACCTATGGGCTTGCTCTTTCAGTCTTTACGGCCTCTGAGAAAGAGTACGAAAAAATATTTCAATTAAGCAGAACCGGCATAGTAAACTGGAACACCGGAACTGTCGGTGCCAGCTCCAAACTTCCATTTGGGGGAATTCTAAAAAGTGGTAACGACCGACCCTCTGCCCTATTCGCAACGCAGTATTGCACCTACCCGGTCGCGGAGCTAATTGACACAACATCACTTGATACCACCCAACTACCACCGGGACTCAATTGGAAGGAGAAATAGTGGAAGAGGCAAAACGCGCGGTTTTAATGGGTGATCCAACACATTTTTCAATTAAAGGTGGGGCTAATCCTCACACCAGAAATCTATTCGGTCAGAGAAAAAGGGTCGATAAAACGCTGGCAATCAAGCAATGGCACCATATGGCAAAAACCCTGACTCAATATGGCGTTGAGGTCTTCGTGGTCCCGCCAGATCCGAAATGGCCGGGAATGGTATACCCCGCGAATGCGGGCTTTTTAACAAAACTCGATGAAAAAATCCCGATTCAAAACAAGGAATTTGTCCTAGCAAACCTCTTGCCAACAAGAGAGGGTGAAAAAACGCATTATAGTCACTTTCTGACAAATTTAGGATTCACCACCAGAGAGGTAAAATTAAGATTCGAAGGTGAAGCAGACTTTTTTCCAGTAGGTACCCGGTATATCTTTACTCATGGGAAAATTGAAAAGCAGAGATTCGTCTTGAGACTCGGCTTCCCACCTTGGAAGAGGATATACGGGTTCAGATCTGACAAAGAGGTATTAAAAGAATTAAAAAAATTTGCCTCACCAACAAATATTATCGAACAGATTCTTATCAACGAAGCACACTACCATGGAGACACGGTTTTCTGCGCGATTGGGCAAAATAAAGAGTTCCTTATGGTGTACTTTGATGCTCTTTCAAGGGAGTCTCAACAGAGTTTGAAACAGACTTTTAAAGATAAATTAATCCCAATTCCGGAAGCAGACGCTATAAAATACGCAAGCAACTCTTTCCAGACAACATATCGAGGAAAACCTTACCTCTTCGTCCCACAAGGTCTAAGCAACACACTTCTTTCAAGAATTAAATCAACCGGTGTCATCCCCGTTGAAGTTGATGTGTCAGAATTCATGAAAAAGGGTGGTGGCTCCGTGAAATGCATGATTGGAGACCTCGGACCGCTAATCGATGACCCTGAAAAATTAACGGAAAATCAGAAGAAATTCAGGGAAGAACACAATTATAAAAATCTCTTTCGATGAAACTACTCTCATTAGACATAGGGGATAAAAGAATTGGGACCGCCGTTACTGATCCCGATTCGAAAATCGTTTTCGGTTTAACCGTAATCGAAAGAAAAAACAGGGACAAAGACCTGCAGGAGATTAAAAGATTGGTTGATGTCCATGAAATTGAGAAGATCGTAGTCGGGATTCCTCTTACGGATGACAATAGAATATCCACACAGGGGAAAAAGATAGTCAGATTTGTTTCAAGATTAAAGAAGAAGGTCCCTGTCCCTATTGTCCTGTGGGATGAGAGATACTCAAGCCGGGAAGCAGCGGAAATCCTTGTAAGCAGAGGGGAATCATTGGATGATTCCATAGACAGGGTCGCTGCTGCTGTAATCCTTCAAAGATACATTGATGCCACGGGAGGAGATAGCTGATGAAGAGACTTATAATTTTGGTTATAATACTTTCTCTTCTCGCATTAGGTATTTTCGCACAGCAATCCTATAGTTTTTTGAAAACCAAACCATCCGAAACCCATAATGAAAAAATAATAGACATCCCTCCCGGCTCAAGCCCCAGATATATCGCTAATGCATTAGCCAAAGAGGGGGTAGTTACCTCAGCAACCAGATTCTATCTGCTTGTAAGGATACTGGGAAAGGATAGAGCCATAAAGGCTGCTGAATACCAGTTCTTTACAGATATGTCTCCATTAGACGTATTGGACATATTGATCTCCGGAAAACCATATCTACATAAAATTTCAATTCCGGAGGGAAGCTCCATGGAGCAGATAGGTAATATTTTGGAAAATAAAAATATTACTTCAAAAGAGGAGTTTCTTAAGGCTGCTCATGACCCGGGGCTACTCAAAAGTAATGGAATCGACGCAAACTCCGCTGAAGGATATCTATTCCCGGAGACATACTCCCTGCCGAAAAGAAGCACCGGCAAAGATATAGTCAATAAAATGCTAAATACTTTTCAAGATAACTATGACCCCCAATGGGATCCCGAGGGTAAAAAATATAACTTTTCGAGGCATCAAATAGTTACACTAGCTTCAATAATTGAAAAAGAGACAGGTATCCCATCCGAAAGACCACTTATTTCAGCTGTCATACATAATCGTCTAAAGAAGGGGATGAAGCTCCAAAGTGACCCAACCGTAATATATGGAATCCCGAATTTTTCGGGAAATATTACAAAAAAGGACCTACTCACACATACACCTTATAATACATACACAAACTATGGACTTCCACCGGGGCCAATAGCAAACCCCGGAAGGGACTCACTTATGGCTGCCGCATTCCCGGCAAACGTAAGCTATACATTTTTTGTGTCGAAAAATGATGGCTCTCACATATTTACCTCAACCTACAAGGAGCACCTTAAAGAGGTTGAAAAACACCAAATTGAACCATTTAAAAGGAAAAACCGGTAACTATTGACAAAACCGGGCAGGATTTTAATATCACCATACAGGAGAAAACAGTTTATGCTAAAATTTTTAGTATTATCGTTCACTTTTAATTTTATAATCCTCCCATTTTCCTGGGGGGCGGTGCAGGACATAAAGGGTTATAAAAATACATTCTCATCAATTCTGCCAACAACAAAGACCTATTTCGAAAAGGCATCCAGGCTTAAACCCCTGGATCTTCCACTGGGAACAGCTATTTCCTACGATAAATGTCAGGAGATCCTGAAACGAATTTCAAATAAACCAGCTGATCTGGATTGTGGCGATGAATCGAACAACAGATTTTTTCAGAAATTATCTACAAAAAATCAGTTCGACCTGCCAACATCATATTTACTCCAGTTCTCCGGCGAGGATGGTGAATCGCAGTTTACAGCTCATATTCTCCTGGATTCACACTACAAACTTCTTGAAGCAACCTCTGTCTCTTTCAGTAAAAATAACACAAAGACCCCTGCCGAATTTTCCATATTCAGCAGAGACACGGAAGGTAATGTTTACGAAAATATTCTCTCAAAAAATCAATACGGAAAAACCGAAACAAGACAGGGGATTTCACTCTCGGATGGAACCATTCCAAGAGGAATCCAGACAACCTACCCAAAAAACAAAAAGAGCAACACAAACCTTACAACAGTCTATCTTCTTAGACCCCTTGAAACGGCTAAAACAGTAAAAAACCCATTTGAGCTTCCATCTTCCTATGAAAGTTATGTTGTAACATATGAGAATGGAAAGGAGCGCTGCGCGAGCGTTAAGATCAAGGTGACGGATAAAACCACTCACCTTCCATCTGAAACCGAATGGGATAAATGCTCGGAGGCGATTTAATTACACGTCATTCCGAGGAAGCCCTTCGCGGTCGCTCAGGACAGGCTGCGCGACCGAAGGAATCTCTCTGAAAGAGATTGCTTCGCTATGCTCGCAATGACGACGGGGAGATCCCGGCTGGAGCCTGTACTCCGCGAAAGCGGGGTGCCGGGATGACATGGGCTCGCAATGATGGAATAACTGACCCGATCAAATCGTAGTCCAGGGTTTCTTCAATTTTAACCTTAGC
>MGRR01000110.1:5327-5540 GCA_001798265.1 Deltaproteobacteria bacterium RIFCSPHIGHO2_12_FULL_43_9 | reverse complement strand
GCAGGGCCAGCCAGAAAAAAATATTGACCTGCTTCAGGAAAATATCAACAACGGACTGGATCTTGAACAGTTTGCCAAAGAAATTGTGGAATTTTTACGGCAACTGTTACTGGTGAAGATGAGTAAAAAACTGGATAAAACAACGAGCCTTGATCTGGACCAAGACTCGTTTCAGGAACTCCTTGTGCTGGTAAAAAATATGCCCCTTGCGGA
>MGRR01000110.1:3963-5310 GCA_001798265.1 Deltaproteobacteria bacterium RIFCSPHIGHO2_12_FULL_43_9 | reverse complement strand
AACTGTTCCTAGAAGCAGAACAAAAAATGAAACAGGATCATTTTGTAGTACAGCTGCCGCTAGAACTGGCACTTATGAAATATACGATTGCCCGGCCAGAGCAGCACAAAGTTGAACCGTTAGCAGAGGTGGTTGTTGCAACTGAAAAAAAACCGCCGGCCATACCCAAAAAAAATAAAGAAGAGGCTGAAGAGACGGTCACGGAAAAAAAAATACAGCAAAAGCAGGTCAGCACAGTAAGCAAGCTGGCAATCGAGTCTTCCTGGTCGAAAATCATCAAGGAAATCCAAAAAAGCAACCATTCCATCGCCGTTTCCTTAAAAACTGGAAAAATAAAAAGTGCCGGCGAAGGCGTGCTCACTTTCATCTTTGGCTACCAATTTCACTGCGATTTTCTGTCCCAACCGCAACAAAGACAGGTTATTGAAAAAACTCTTCAGATTATATTGGGAGAGAAGCTGACTATCCGCTGTCAGCTTGATGAAACTATGAAATCCGCACCAACCGCACCACAAGAGAGTGATCAGGCAACCGACAGCGTATTGGAGATATTCGGGGGTCAAGTGGTTATTTGACATCTCGGATAAAAATGTAATAATACGATCGTTACAACCGACAATATTGGGGAATAGCCAAGCGGTAAGGCAATGGGTTCTGGTCCCATGACCGGGGGTTCGAATCCCTCTTCCCCAACAATATAAAAAAATCGAGAAAATATTTCTCGAAACCCTAAAGGATAATATCAGGGAGAGCATAATGGGAGGATCCTGCACCACCACCAGCATCAAACGGACTGGCCATCATATTTATATTTCCTTTGTGAGGGCCTGGACCTTTGATCTCAAAAGAAAAATAAACGTATTCAGCCCAAGCTTCATAACCTGGATCGTCCAGCGTGAGCTGGTAACCGGAAATGACCGGATCCGGGAGGCCGAGCCACTCCAGATTGCGTACCCAATTTTGATGGGCGGCGATGGCAAAAAGTATCCCTGCATGTGGAGACTTCACCGGATCAGTAACTTCCCAAGGATCTTTACCTGCCACATTACCGACGAAATCAATAACCTCCCAGCGTAATCCCGGCTCATAATCAGAACCAGGGAGAACACGAAGATATTCTGGTTCGCTGCGTATAAGTACCCACTTCCAAGCCCCTCCATACTGAGCAGAAGCAATTTTCCACAACTCGTCAAATGTTCTCTGAACACCAGAGACCTCACCTTTACCTTCCAGGCAAACACGCAGATTGACGGCCTGAAAAGGCTTCAACAATCTTGGTTGGGGTGGCTCCGGTGGATTATCAATATCCGTGCTTCGCAAGCCCAAATTATATTTTTTATTCCATCC
>MGRR01000110.1:3688-3934 GCA_001798265.1 Deltaproteobacteria bacterium RIFCSPHIGHO2_12_FULL_43_9 | reverse complement strand
TAGATCTGACATTGCAGACTCCTTAAAAAATTCAATGAACCAAAAAACACACTTAATCTCGTAATATAGTCGATTTGACTCATTCTGTCAAGCCTTCTTCAAAACAAAAAATTTCTGTGCTATAATAAAACCCATGGGAGGAACAAACGAAATTACCACGCTTTTTGGCCTACCGTTGCTTTTTGTAGTTGTGGTTGTTTTTCTGCTCCTGTGGTGGAAAAAGTACAACAACGGCACCATGGGTGA
>MGRR01000110.1:0-3668 GCA_001798265.1 Deltaproteobacteria bacterium RIFCSPHIGHO2_12_FULL_43_9 | reverse complement strand
ATTCGGTACTGGAACACTATTCGCGCAACCTCACCCGTCTAGCGCGTGAAGGAAAACTGGAACCAGTGATTGGTCGAAGAAAAGAGATCCAAAAAGTGATTCAAATATTGAGCCGCAAAACAAAAAACAACCCCGTACTGGTTGGTAACGCCGGGGTGGGGAAAACTGCCATCGCCGAAGGTTTTGCCGAAGCTATTATTGCCAAGCAGGTGCCTCCTATCCTACAGAACAAAGATGTCCTGGCTCTCGATCTCACGAGTATTATTGCCGGCACCAAATTCCGTGGTGAGTTTGAAAAACGCATGATGGCCATCAAGGATGAAATTGTGAACTCCAACCGCAAAATTATTTTATTTATCGATGAAATTCATACCCTTGCGGAAGCAGGGGATGCCACCGGCGCTCTGGACGCTGATGATATACTCAAACCGGCCCTGGCCCGCGGTGAACTACAGGTGATCGGTGCCACGACCAACAAAGAATACGAAGAAACTATTGCCAAAGACATCACTCTGGCCCGCCGTCTGCAGTTGATCCAGGTTCCAGAGCCGTCAGCCCAGGAGACGTTGGAGATCCTCGCCGGCATCAAACCAAAGTATGAAGAATTTCACGGAGTTTCCATCCAGCCACAATCCCTCAAAGCGGCGGTGGAAATCTCGCAGAAAAAAATGCGCAACCGGTCATTTCCCGACAAAGCCATTGACCTGATTGATGAAGCCTGTGCCAAAGTACAGTTAGAATCATTACAAAAACCAACAAACACCAAAAACCGACCCGTGGTAAAACCCGAACATGTCCGGGCCATTGCCAATGAACTGTAAAACGGCCTATGCATCAGGAACGAATCACAACCCTGCAAAATCATCTTGCGGCCGATCAAGGCTCCCTCATCACTGATTTCTATAACATTTTCTACCTCACTGGCTTCCGAGGCATCAGTCCACAGGAACGGGAAGCCGTTGCTTTTTTCACGAAGAGAAAGGCTTATTTGTTTTTGCCGGCCATGTATGGAGAACAGGGTAAAAATTTAAAAACCGTTAAAAATGGTTTCGTGGAATTGGATATTGATCATGAGCGGGATGGTCTTCTGTTCTGCTATCAGAAAAAACTAAACAAAGGCATACGAACTGTATTTTTTGAGGATCATAATGTGAAAGTACGGGAGTTGGAAATGCTTAAAAAGAAGGCCGTGATAAAAGTGAATTGGAAACCTTCACCAACACCCTTAGCCCATAAACGCGCCAAAAAAGATGCTGCCGAACAACTACTTCTACAAAAAGCCGCGGCAATAACTGATGCTATCTGGAACAAAACCGTTAACTTTCTACAAAATACAGACTACACGAAGCTGAAAGAATTTGATGTCGCTCATTTCATGCTCCAGGAAGCACGCCGACTTGGCGCGGAGAGTGAAGGTTTTGCCACCATTGTGGCCAGTGGACCAAATTCCAGCCGCCCACACCATGTAACTTCAAACCGCCGGCTGCGACACCAAGAACCTCTACTCATTGACTGCGGTTTTTATTATCAAGGGTATACCGCGGATCTCACCCGCACGATTTTTTTGGGTTCCCCTGATCAGGAGTTTCGCAAAATATACACCCTGGTGAAGAATGCCAATCACCAAAGCATCAAACAATGCCACGCTGGTAGCGCGGTAAGCGAGCTATGCGGGATAGCCAATGAGATCTTTTTCAGAGCGGCGCTTTTGCCCCACTATCTGCACGGTTTAGGACATGGCGTGGGGTTGGAAGTGCATGAACCGCCATTCCTGCGCAACCAGGGTACAGAGCAGTTGGAACCAGGAATGATAATTACGATTGAACCAGGGCTCTATTTTTCCGGAAAATTCGGCATCCGTATCGAAGATCTTATTCTCATCACAGACAAAGAACCAAGAATCCTTTCCCACAACAGCACTAAAGAATTGCTGTTTATTGAATAGTTGCCAAGGAGACCGCCATTATGATATAAAAAAACAAAGCTTCGCTAACGTCTATTTTCGATGGAAAATCAAAATCTTGGGACACTGTGCACAGCCATACGACATAATATTCTCCGCTCCACAACCGCGGCTGGATCCGGGCATCCCACATCCTCACTTTCTGCTACGGAACTGATGACCGTTCTGCTTTTTGGTAACCACTTCCGCTACGATATTGAGAACCCTGATTACGACAACAACGATCGACTCATTTTTTCCAAGGGTCACGCCTCGCCGCTTTTCTACGCGCTGTGGGCCATGGCCGGAAAAATTTCACCCGAAGAACTGCTGACACTGCGCCAGTTCGAAAGCCGCCTAGAAGGTCATCCGACTATGATTTTACCCTACACGGAAGCAGCGACCGGTTCGCTGGGACAGGGACTTTCCATTGGCGTGGGTTTTGCCCTCAACGCCATGTATCTCGACAAATTGCCCTACCGCACGTATGTACTACTCGGTGACAGTGAGATGGCCGAAGGTTCCCTGTGGGAAGCAATGCAGCTCGCCAGCCACTACAAGCTCGATAATCTCGTTGGAATTATTGATGTGAACCGACTGGGTCAGCGCGGTGAAACCATGAGTAAACATGACGTGGATAGCTATCAAAAAAAAGTTGCTGCCTTTGGCTGGGAAACAATCATTATCGACGGTCATAAGCTAGAGGACGTTGACAGTGCTTATAAAAAAGCCTCCCAAACAAAGGGGAGACCTACCATGATTATTGCTAAAACCATCAAAGGCCAAGGTGTTTCCTTTTTAGCTGATAAAAATGGCTGGCACGGTAAAGCATTAACCACAGAAGATCTGAAAAAAGCTCTGCAAGAACTGGGACCGGTTGATGCCGGTATACAGGCCAAGATACAACTTCCGGAAAAAATAACAGCGGCAGATAATGAGTCGAATGGCACAGGAGTAGAAATAAATTACGGCGAAGCCACCCCCACTCGCAAAGCCTATGGCAATGCCCTCAAGCATTTGGCCCATAAATACCCTAAGATTGTCGTTCTCGACGGGGAAACAAGCAATTCCACTTATTCCGAAATCTTTAAGGAAGTGGCGCCGGAAAGATTTTTTGAAATGTATATTGCCGAGCAGAACATGGTCGGAGCAGCCCTCGGATTTTCCCGAAGAAACAAAATTCCTTTTGTTTCCACATTTGCCGCTTTTCTGACCCGGGCTTTTGATCAAATCCGCATGAGTCAATACTCCAACGCCAATATCAAATTTGTTGGATCGCACGGCGGCGTGTCTGTTGGTGAAGACGGATCATCGCAGATGGGGCTGGAGGATATGGCCATGTTCCGTACTCTCCTCAATGGAGTTGTTCTCTACCCAAGCGATGCTTATGCCACGGAAAAATTGGTGGAGGAGGCAGCAAAACACAGAGGAATCGTTTATATCCGCACGACCCGCAACGCTACAGCGCTCCTCTATGGACCACAGGAAGAATTTCCCATCGGCGGTTCAAAACTGATACGCTACAGTAAAGATGATACTGTTACGGTCGTTGCCGCGGGAATTACTTTATATGAAGCACTCAAAGCCCATGAGGTCTTGAAAAAAGAAGGCATAATGATCCGAGTGGTGGATCTCTACAGCATAAAGCCCATAGACCGTGTGACTCTCCAGCGCTGCGCCAGCGAAACCAAAGCGATAGTCACCGTGGAAGATCATTTTGCTGAAG
>MGRR01000109.1:22451-24979 GCA_001798265.1 Deltaproteobacteria bacterium RIFCSPHIGHO2_12_FULL_43_9 | reverse complement strand
CCCATGGCTTTACCGTCGATGAGCAGGGGAGAAAGATGTCTAAATCCCTGGGAAATGTAATTGATGCCATACAATTTATTAATAAAAACGGCGCCGACCTACTCCGTCTCTGGGTAGCCTCCGAAGATTACACCAATGATGTTGCCTGTTCACCAAATATTCTGGCCAGAATCGCTGAGTCGTATAGAAGAATTCGAAACACGTGCAGATTCATACTTGGCAACCTGAACGATTTTGATCCCTCGAAAGATATTCTACCTGAATCAGAGCTTGAGGAAATCGACAGGCTCGCTCTTCACCAATTAATGACAATGAACAACAAAATTCGTTCAGCATATGAAAGATATGATTACGCGGTTATCTATCATGCAATAAATAATTATTACACCGTGGATCTAAGCGCATTCTATCTTGATATCCTCAAAGACAGGCTATACTGCTCCGCACCAAAAGATAAAACACGAAGAGCCGCGCAGACCACAATGTGGCACATTCTAAATATTACTACCCGATTACTAGCTCCAATCCTCTCATTCACGATGGAGGAGGTCTGGAGATTTTTCCAGACAAGAAACAAGGAAGAATCAATTCATCTGGCTCAATTCATAAATCCAGATCCCAAATGGCTTAATCCTGAATTGGAAGAAAAGTGGCAAAAGATTTCAGAGATCCGAAATGAGGTCTTAAGGGCATTGGAATCTGCAAGAAACCAGAAGATGATCGGCCACCCATTGGAGGCGGAGGTCTTTCTTGAGCTGCCGAAAGATTATCAAACCCTCCCCAACTTCTGGAAAGAGGTGCTCATAGTCTCTTCTGTCCAGTTAAATAAACCACCAAAAGATTCTCTACTGCTTAAAAGTGATAAAATAGGTGGACTCAATATTGGAATTCTTCCGGCACCTGGACAAAAATGCCAAAGATGCTGGATGAGAACTCCAGAGGTTGGTACTAATAAAGTTAAAGATCTGTGCAATCGATGCGCAGAAGTCATTACGGGGCCATAACGACATGAAAAACCGCTATCTTGTTCTGTGTACAATTTCCTGCGCGATAGTTATTTTAGATCAAATATCAAAATTCCTGATCGTCACAAATCTGCAATTGGGCGAACATATAGTCGTCATACAAAACTTTTTCCATATTACCAGAAATCACAACACTGGGGCTGCGTTCGGAATCCTGCGAAACGCGCCGGACATTTTAAGATTAACATTACTTTTGTCTCTTCCCATAATTGCTGTTGTTATAATTTTAAATATTCTGAAAACGGTTTCGGACAAATGGCGGGTGACGGCGCTGGCCCTGATTATGGGTGGAGCAGTTGGAAACTTTATCGACCGGCTTCGCCTTCAGCATGTCGTCGATTTTCTGGATTTCTTTTACCAGCAATGGCACTACCCGGCCTTCAACATTGCTGATTCATCAATCTGTGTCGGATTTGGGATGTGGCTGATCTATTTAATCAGACAAACAAAGAAATAGATAACCGGCATCTCAAAACAAAAAGAGACGCCGGTTTAGTAAAGAATTTTATGGACGGCTGCAAAGAACCTCTAGCAGGCTGCCATTTGTATTAGCGAAACCCTTGTCGCTGGATGCTAAATCCTGAAGGTTAATATCAATTAATCCCCTCAAATAAACATCATCTGTTGGCTTCCCTGTTTTGTCGTCAAATTTGGTTAATTCCTCTATCCTAAGAAAAACATACCCGCCTCTTCCCTGATTTGCCAGAACCATAAGCAGTTTATCTTTTTGAACAACGCTCGGGTTCGCAAGCACGGCGATTTCTTTAACCTCGGGCTCATTCCATAGCTTGGTTTGCAAAACCAAATCGGGGGTAATGTCAAACCCCTCATCGCAATCCTCATATTCAAACAAAATTCTTAGTTGAACAGACCTATTGAGCCAGCATTCATATTGCAGCGTTCTGGGATTTTCAGCAAACAGAGGAAAGGAAAACATTGAAACCAATAAAAAAACAAACAATCTCGACTTCATAAAACCTCCAAAAGAAACGGTTATCAGGGCCTGTACGCCTAACACTCACAGCATCTTGAGGTCAAAAGGGGGGGGGTCAAGGCGATCGCATTATTTCAACCGAAGCAAGGGATATTTACGAATCAAAATAGAGACTAAACTCAAATGGCGTCGGTCGAAGCCGCATCGGATTTACTTCTTTTTCCGTTTTATAATCGATCCACATATCGATAACATCCTGGGTAAAGACATCCCCTTTTGTCAGGAACTTGTGGTTTTGGCTCAACTCACGCAGGGCGTGATCGAGTGAAAATGGGGCGCTTGGCACATCTTTGAGCTCCAGGGGCGAGAGGGCATAGATGTCCTTATCAAGGGGTTTGCCGGGATCTGTTTTGTTTTCGATCCCATCAATCCCGGCCATTATAATTGCAGAGAAGGCGAGATAACCGTTACATGCTGGATCTGGGGTTCTGAATTCAATACGTTTTGAGTTCGGGCTTGTTGAGTACATTGGAATGCGGATGGCGGCGCTGCGATTTCGGCTTGAATAT
>MGRR01000109.1:6580-22410 GCA_001798265.1 Deltaproteobacteria bacterium RIFCSPHIGHO2_12_FULL_43_9 | reverse complement strand
TGTCGGATTGGCAAATGCGCAAATTGCCCCCGCGTGTTTTAAAATTCCTCCTGTAAAATAGAGTGCCATTTGGCTGAGACCACCGTATTTATCGCCGGAAAAAAGATTCTTTCCGTTTTTCCAGAGGCTTATATGAACATGCATCCCGGAACCGTTGTCTTCGAAAATCGGTTTTGGCATGAACGTAACGGTTTTATTGTGTCTGGCGGCAACGTTTTTAATTATATATTTAAACCACATCAATTGATCAGCCATTTTGACAAGTGAGTTGTATTTCATGTCGATTTCACCCTGGCCGCCCGTTGCAACTTCATGGTGTTGAGCTTCTACCTCTATCCCGATCTTTTCCAGCTCAAGAACCATTTCAGTCCTAATATCATTTAATTTATCGCTTGGGCTTACGGGAAAATAGCCCTCTTTATGTCGCGGTTTATAACCAAGGTTAGGCGCTTCTTCACGCCCTGTGTTCCAGGCACCCTCTATGGAATCGACATAATAGTAACTAGAGTTTCTGGTTTGTGAATACCTGACGTCGTCAAAAATAAAAAATTCCGCCTCCGGTCCAAAGTACGCTTCATCGGCAATACCGGTTGATCTGAGATATTTTTCTGTTTTGATTGCTATGTTTCTTGGGTCCCTGGAATATGGCTCTCTTGTAAGGGGATCGACGATATCACAAATAAAACTCATAGTTGGTGTCGCCATGAATGGATCCATCACCGCGGTGTTTGGATCCGGTAAAACCAACATGTCACTTGCGTGAATCGGTTGCCATCCCCTGATGCTTGACCCGTCAAATCCATAACCATCCTCGAAATTACCCTCTTTTAATTGTGAAATCGGAACGGAAAAGTGCTGCCACATGCCAATCAGATCCTGAAATTTAAGATCAACCATTTTTGCTTTATTCTCTTTAGCAAAAATTACCGCCTCTTTGGGATTCATAGGATGGCCTCCGGATTGTCAGGGTGTCATCCCGGCGGAAGCCGGGATCATAAAGATTCCGGCTTTTGCCGGAATGACATGAGAGATTCTATATCACATGGTAAGGGAAGATAACAGACAGATAAATACGAGATCGCTGTAAACAATAATGTTCACAGTGATCTCGCTTGAAAAGGCTTAACTCTTCCAGGACTTAATCAATTCCTGAATATTATTTTTGTGTCTAAAGAAGACTATTGCAACGATGATTAGTGTAAAAACGATATAAATAAGGTGAAGGCCGCTAAATAGAATGCCTACAAATAGAACAATCATCCCTATAAGGGAACCAATGGCAGAAATTTTTGCAAAATAGACTATTGCGGCATCTATTATTGCCGCAACAAGGGCAACAAGGGGGGCAAGCGCAAAATAGATACCAAAGGTGGTTGACACACCCTTTCCGCCACTAAAACCTAAAAATATGGAATATGTATTACCTAATAAACAGGCCAGAGCGGCAAGGCAGATTGTATAGTCTGTGTTCGGGAAGAAGAGCCTTGCAAATAGGACTACCAAAAAGGCCTTACCCGCATCACCAAAAAGTGTTATGGCGCCAAATTTTTTCCCCATCGTACGGGTTACGTTTGTGGCTCCAATGTTGCCGCTTCCGGTATTTTGAAGATCGGGCCCCTTGAAGTATTTAGAAACAATAATGCCGGTTGGAATAGCGCCTACGAAGTATCCTAAAACGATATACAAAATATCCCATAGATTCATGTCCACTCCTTTGTAAGGTCTCTAACCAATGATGTAATCTCAGACTCCCGAATACCCTTAAGCTTACCATCTTTTACCACCTGATTCCCACCCACAAAAACATCTTTTATCGCATGCGGGGTTAATGAGTAGACGGTGTTGGATTTAAGATTTTGTATCGGCTGAAGGGAGAGATCATCTAAATCCAGGGTAACAAAATCACCCCTGGCCCCAACCTTCAGCTCCCCAATCGGCTGACCCAGAACTATTCCGCCATTTTTTGTCCCCATCTCAAAAACCTCTTTGGCTGTACAGGCCGTCGCATCAAGGTGCTTAACCTTTTGGAGTAGGGAGGCTATCCTCATTTCATCAATAATGCTGGTCCGGTTATTACTACATGCCCCATCTGTACCTAGTGCTATGGTGATACCCCTATCCAGCATCTCTTTAATCTTTGTAATTCCATCCCCAAGAAACATATTACTTGATGGGTTATAGGAGAGCTTGGCTTTTCTCTCTGCCATTAGATCCAACTCCCCTTCGTCGAGCCAGACAGCGTGGATCATTACAGTGCGCTCATTTAATACCCCGAGCTGGTCCAAATATCTCACAGGGGTCGCGCCATGACTCTCCAGGGTCATCTTCCTTTCATATTCCCCCTCAGCAACATGGATATGAAATGGTGTATCGAGCTCCTGGGCTAATTTTGCACCTGCCTCAATCATCTGTGGAGAGGCTGCATGCGGAGAGTGCGGGGCCGGGATAATAGAAATCACCGGATCATCCCTAAACTGCTCATGTAATTCCCTTGTTCTTCGCACAGCCTCTGGCACTGATTCCTGATAGCTTTCGGGAGCGCCACTCCAATCGTACATTGTCCGGGCTAAGACGAGGCGAATACCTAAATCCTTGGCTGCCTTTATTACCGCAAGATCGTTTTCATTGCCCTTATTGTGTATATAGAAGAAATCACAAACAGTTGTTATTCCATTTCGCAACATCTCTCCGAAAGCAAATAAAGCCCCAACGTAAATGCCGTGTGAATCGAGAAGTTTTGAAAATTTATAGATCCCCTTGTCTCTCCATTCAAAAAAGGGCCTATCGTCGCAAAAACCACGAACCAGCGACTGAAACGAATGATTGTGGCTATTTACCAAGCCTGGAATAATGGCAACGTTTCCCAAATTTTTAACATTATCCTTTGATTTGCATGGACCTACCGATTTTATCAGGCCGCTTTCGATCGTAATTTCACAATCTGATTTAAATTCCCCTTCGAAATAGATCTTTGAGGCCAAATATGTGGACTTCATACAAAACAGCTCCAATAACTTGACAATAAATTAGGCACGTTGATACACGGATCTACATTATGAAATCAATTTATCATTTTTGTCTAATAGTTTTATTCCTCTCTCCCCATGTATGCTTTGGCCAGGGGGAACTTACATTAGACGAAATATTAATTGAAGAGAGTTCGAGCCTGACTGAAAGCCCAACCGGCTACAAAGAAAAGATAGATTTAACCGGCAACCATTCAGAATCACTGGCAAGCGCACTCAAAAAATCCTCTTCTACCGTGGTACAACAACAGGGATCTCAAGGGTCACTGGTTTCAATTAAGGTTCCAGGTAGCATTCAATCCAATCAGACCCTTATTCTTGTTGATGATATACCACTTACCTCAGGACGATGTAGAGGATATCAGTTTGATATAAGCCATTTGCCAAAGCGCTGGTTTGAAAGCGTTGAGGTTTTGCAGGGGACACATGGACAAATCTACGGAGGCTATTCTGCCGGTGGAGTTGTTAATCTAAGGACAAAGGAGCCAAAAGAGGATAGGGGCGCAATGGGATTTGTGGGTGGAAATTCTCAGCTTTCTGCTCAAGAAGGGGGAAGTATTCACTGGAAATTCAACAATAACATTGCGACACAACTCTCTGCGGAACTAAATCAGACACCGGAAATTTTAAAAAAGAATTCTTCATTTTCAGGGATCTACCAATCGGGCGGATTTAATTTTGAAAATCGAAATTTTTTAACATCATTTAAGCAATTCCTTCTACTTAGCGACAAACTTATTCCACCCAGCCCAGGTTACAATTTTGTAAGCACTCAAAAAACCACCCAACACCTCTCAATCGCGAAATTTTCATATAAAAATGTTCATTCATCGATTGCACACCATATCGCTAATACAGATTTTTCTTCTTCAATTGAAAAAACAAACACACTTAATAATTCAGTATTCCTTGTTTCCAAAACGAGTCTCCCGGTGGCAGCCTGGTCGAGGATAAACCTGCGTGGAGAGGCTGCATCCAACTGGCTCGAAGGTGTTACCCCACAAAACATCAATGAATATTCCTTTGGGGCTTCGGCATCCCACGATTTACTTCTTTTCGATGAAAAGCTGACATTCTCAACAGGCGCTAGATTGGACTGGTTTGACAATTTAGGACTGGAAAAAAATTATGGCCTGGGACTGGATTACAAAATTTCCAAAAAATTCTCCCTTTTTGGAAATTATGGAACAAGCTTTACGCCCCCTAATTACGCCCAGCTTTTTGGTTTCCCGGGATATAACATCGGAAATTCAGCTCTAAAACCTAGTCATAGCCGGGGCGCAGATATTGGACTGACTAGTCGTCTGGGAAAATTCTCCGGAACCACCAGATTTTTTACATTATGGCATAATGATTTGATCACGGAGCAAAAAACAGAATCGGGAGAACGGCAATATAAAAACTCTCAAAATTCATTCGCTTATGGGATGTCCAGATCCTTTGGTTGGGAGCTTTTTCCCTGGCTCGAGGCGATGTGGGATTTTGCCTCCGTCTTTCATAAATTTAAAAATAAAGAGAAGGTGCCATTTACACCAAAATATCACTCGACAATGTCTCTTAAATTTCCCTTCGACAACTGGACACTCATAACCTCATATCTCTTCAGGGGGGAAATGTTCGATAGTTTCAGCAACTCCACACTTAGATCAAACCACGATGTCGGCTTTTCTCTTTTGCTAACCCCGGTCAAAAACCTTGAACTTGAAATTACCGGAGCTAACCTTCTCGATCTCGACCGCGAGGATATGAAAGACTATCCTCTGCCGGGAAGAACGCTTGGAGCGCTTTTAAGAGTCATAATATGAAACTTAAAGAGGCCCATTGGTGGTTTATACCTATTCCACTATTTGTCTTTATTACATGGGGCATTTTAGACAATGATAAGGGCCTGCCCATTTTACAACTCGACAAGTCTCTGCCGGGACACTACGAAAGAATAATAACCCTTGCTCCAAGTTTAACAGAGATGGTTAGCGCAATCGGTGGAAGTCCAAAAATTGTGGGGATAACGGAGAGCTGTGATTTTCCACCTGAGGTTCTGGATCGCCCGCGCGTCGCAAACCACGCGGGACTCTACCTGGAAAAGATTTTATCCCTGAAGCCTGATCTAATCCTGGCTCATGGTGATGATTTCATCTCACGGGAAAGCCTAAACAGGCTTTCAGAGCTTCGGGTAAGGGTTGTTTTGGTCCCTCAACCGTCATTAAATGAGATACCTGATGTAATTAATCGCCTTGGCCTCCTGCTTCAACTCGAATATAATGCTACCCGCCTCGCTGACAAATTAAGGTCTGATATATCAGAGATAAAGAACATGAAATTCTCGCAAAACTATAAAGTACTCATTCAGTTGGAACGAACCCCTTTGTACGTCGCGGGAACAAATAACCTTATAAGTAATATTGTTGAAGCACTGGGTGGGAAAAATATTACAAGGGATTTATCGTTGGATGTCCCCTACCCCAGGATCTCAATTGAATCGGTTTTAAGTTTAAATCCAGAAATAATTTTAATACCCATAAGCAATGGAGACAGCAGCTGGTTTTCTAAAATGAAAAGTGACTGGGAACGTTTTCCAACAATCGCCGCAGTAGAGAATGACAGGGTTTGTCTCCTTAACGCATCAACTATAGTCCGTCCTGGGCCAAGAATCCTTGAAGGAATAAATGAAATCATAAGATGTGTCAGGAATAGTACGTGAAGTATGTCTCCATAAAAGATAAAAAATATATTGCCATTATTTTGTTGTTCTTGATCTTGGCAGGTATATTGTCACTTTTTCTCCGCATTCCAGATATTTCACTGCTACAGCTTAGAATAATCCGGAGCTCACTTGCCTTTCTGGTCGGAGCAAGCCTCTCCCTCTCCGGCCTTCTTCTTCAAACCCTGTTTCAAAATCCACTGGTTGAACCATTCACCATCGGTATTGCCGGGGCTGCCTCCATTGGGGCTGCAATTAGTATAATATTTCCTTTCATACCAACAAAAATATCGGCCTTTATCTTTTCAATACTTATTGTTTTATTTATGGCGAGGCTTTCCAGAAAAACCTCATCGTCAGAGCTTCTTCTAACCGGTCTAATGATCAGCTTTTTAACATCCGCCATTGTAACACTTTTGATGGGTCTGCTTTCTCCGCACCAGATTGGGGCACTAACACACTGGATGCTGGGGGGGGTTGAAGGAAAAAGGGTTGAAGACCTTCTGCTTCTGGCAATCTTTTTTGTTCTAATATGGTTAATTAATATAACAAAAAGTAATGACTTAAACGCCTTACTTCTTGGTGGAGAGAGCGCGAAGAGCCTCGGTGTCGAGGTAGAAAAACTACAGTTAATTATATACCTCTCAACATCCATTTTAACATCCATAACGGTATCAATTGTCGGTCTAATCGGATTCGTGGGATTGCTAATACCTCACTTTTCGAGATTGATTTTTGGAAGCGACCATAGAATTTTGATTTTAATTGCCCCCATTATAGGTGGGCTCTCTCTACTCTTCACTGACGGCATTATGAGATTCATATGGTACCCGATTGAATTCCCGCTAGGTGCCGTGACTGCACTAATAGGTGCTCCATTTTTTCTGTTTTTATTGGTCAGGAAACGGGTTATCGCATGAAACATTCGCTGGGGATAAGAGATCTCTCATATTCCTATCTTCGCAATTCCTGGTCTCTGGGGCCACTGAATGTAGAATTTGAATCTGGGATAAATCTAATAGTGGGTCCAAATGCAGCCGGGAAGAGTACAATTCTGAAGCTTTTAGCCGGGCTTTTAAATAAAAAAAGTGGGGATATCTCTTTCGATGGGAAAAACATAGAAGGGTTCGAAAAACGGGATTTTGCCAGGCTCGTTGGCTGGCTTCCCCAGTCAACCTATAACCCGCCACATCTTCGGGCAAGAGAATTACTCTCATTGGGGAGAATCCCACATCTACTTAATTTTTGGGATGATCTTTTGGGTAGAGAGGAAATAGATGCTTTGTTCTCCAGACTGGAAATTCCGTGTAAACCAGATGACTTTGTCGAATCGGTAAGCGGAGGAACCAGGCAACTTCTGAATTTAGGAAGATTGATTATTCAAGCTCCACTTTTTTTTCTGTTTGATGAACCATTTGAGGGAATAGACCAGAGGCATCAAAAATTAGCCCTGGAATATCTAAATGAAAAGGTTCTTCAAGAAAAGAGCCTGATCATCATTTCTACCCATCATCTTATACAACCATTACGATTTGCCCAAAATATATTTGTTGTGGAAAATGGTCTTATTAAAAGAATAGAGAAAGAGAGAGGGCATGAGTCTGATATTTATTGTCAATTCTATTTCTGAATGAGTAGTACGCCCCAGCCTTATCAACAAAATAACCCAGCCCGGCTGAATATGTTGCACTATCTTCAACGGGATCCTTATCGTATTTGAAACCGGCCCGGGCACTAATGCCACTTTTATGAATAAATTCCAGCCCTGCACCCAATATCCATTTATCTTCAGAAAGTGACTTAACCACGTCACCTGTCAAAGAGAGCACGGGCATTAACACCACCTTTACGCCGCCACCTAATTGCCTTGGAAATTCCTTAATGTCTCTGGCAAAATTATAAAATACCCCCCCCACCTGAAAATATTTTCCATACTCTCCAGGAACAACGTAAATTCCCATATCACCATTGAAATACGTCTTTCTCTTTGGTTTCATATCGAAAACTGCCGTCTTTGCTGTTGCCCCAAAAGAGAAAAATTTCGAGATTGGCTGAGCAAGGGCCAAATGCACTAAATGCTTCCAGTATGTCTGTTCGGTAGTTTTAACCTGATCACCGTTATAACCGAGACCGGCACCCACCTCGCTACCTCTCGTATCAACCAGAGAGAAATTAAGACCGAGATCCCGGTCCAGTGCAGGCTGAAAAACAGTCTGTGCATCTATAGAATATTGCTTTGTCATAGCCATCGTGGCCGGATTCATATAAATGGCATCATTAAGCATTAAGGTCCCTCTGACCGCCTCCCCCATGCCAATGGGGCGCGTCCCGACAAAATCCTGGGCATCGGAGATAAATGGAAACAGAGAAATCAGAACCAGTAAAAAAACCTTCATATGAACCCTCTTTAATCCAAAATGTAGTAATAATTTGCGATCTTTACAACCCCTATCTTCTTGACTATATTCCTGCGATTTTAAAGTAGGAGGAGGGTATTTTGGGTCTAACTACAAAAGAGCTTCAAAATTTTAAAAATATATTACTTCAAAAGCGTAAAAACCTGCTTCTAGAGGCAAAACAAACATTGGGTGAAATTGACGAAACATCCGCAATGGTCCCTGATACAACAGATCAGGCAAGCCTGGAGGCTGACAGGGCCTTTTTACTTCGAATCCGGGATCGCGAAAGAAAATTAATAAGCAAGATTGATGAATCGTTAGTCCGAATCGGTAACAACACATTTGGAATATGCCAGGAATGTGGAGAGGAGATAGGGAAAAAACGACTCGATGCTCGACCAGAGACAACCCTTTGTGTAAACTGTAAGGAAGAGGCTGAGGAGAAGGAGCAAAGATAATTTCATCAAACGTAACCAAAGCAGTCATTCCTGTCGCGGGCCTAGGAACCCGATTCCTTCCTTTTACAAAATCAGTACCAAAAGCACTTTTACCAATTCTCGACACACCTGTTATCGAATTCATTGTTAAAGAGGCCATTGAAGCAGGCCTTCATGATATAACCTTGGTGATTTCACCCGGACAGTCACAGGTTGAGGAGTACTTTGAACCCTCACCCTACTTAGAGCAACAATTAAGGGAGAGAAAAAGGGAAGACCTTCTAAAAAAGATTTACCCATTTCACAAGCATGCAAATGTCGTCGCAGTAAAACAGGCTGAGCCCCTTGGTCTTGCTCACGCCCTCTTAATGGCAGAAGAACAGGTAAAAAATGAGCCCTTTGTTGTGCTTCTCGGAGATGATCTCTTCTTCGGCAGTCCATCTCCCTCAAAACAGCTCATCGAAGCCTTTAAAACAAGCAAGAAATCGATAATCGCCCTAAAAGAGGTCTCAAAAGAGGAGGTCGTGCATTACGGGATCGTTGACATAATAAAAAGCAACAACCTAATTCATCAGATAAAAAATATAGTTGAAAAACCGAAAGAAAGCGAAGCACCAACTACCCTGGCAATTCCCGGAAGATACATTTTTACTCCGGATATATTTGCATACATCAAGAGACTGAAAGAGAAAAGAAATGCTGAGTACCCACTGACAGATGCGCTTTTGCAAATGGCAAAAGATTCCAACCTTTTTGCGGTTGAAGTCTCTGCCACGCGCTTTGACGTAGGACAAGTCCCAGGTTACCTTCAAGCAACCTTGAGTTTAGCCCGGGAAAGAAGATTATTTCCCAAAAACGTTTAATCTAGTATGGCCTACCCATGGCACTTTTTGAAATTGCAGTACCGGTTCCATTGTATCAGACCTTTATTTATGAATCCGATTTAGCTCTTGAACTAGGTTTCAGGGTTAAGGTCCCTTTTGGAAAACGAAACCTGGAGGGATATGTACTTGAAGAAACAAAGGAAAAGCCCCTACAGAATTTAAAACGTGTAACCGAGATTATTGATGATATTCCAGCGTTTTCGTCCAAACTTTTTGATCTCTATAAATGGATTGTCGATTATTATCATGCACCTATTGGTGAGGTGATTCGTACAGGGACACCACCTGTCAAGAAAAACAAAAAGACTAAAAAAGATTTTTCCGTATTAGAATACGTGGCCGAAGCCCCCCTGAAATTTACCTCCGAACAGGAAGAAGCCTGGGTTCAGATTATCCCTTCATTTGATAAATCATTATTTTCTCCATTTTTAATCAATGGCGTCACGGGGAGTGGCAAAACAGAGATATATCTGCGTGCGTTTTCGGAGGTACTTGAACGGGGTGGTGGTGGCATTCTCCTAGTCCCTGAAATTGCCTTGACTCCACAATTGGTTGATCGTTTTAATCGCAGATTTCCAAACCTGGTAGCGGTTTTCCATAGTGGCCTCTCCTCAGTAAAGAGATATTCCGCGTGGAGAGAGGTCTACGCTGGAAGAAAGAAAATCGTAATAGGTGTTAGATCTGCCATTTTCTCCCCCGTGAAAAATTTGAAGCTAATCGTAATAGACGAAGAACACGAAGGCACTTTTAAGCAGGAGGAGCAACTTCGGTATAATGCCAGAGATGTCGCTTTGGTCAGGGGAAAGCTTGAGGGAGCAACTGTTCTTCTGGGAAGTGCCACTCCTTCCTTGGAATCTTACAGCAACGCAAAAAGTGGCCGCTATAAATACCTCTGCTTGTCAAAGAGGGTTCATATGCGCCCTATGCCAGAGATCAAAATTATAGATTTAAAAAATGAGGTCCGCACCCCCCCATATCAAATGTTGTCTCAGGAGCTAATGTTTAAAATTGAAAAAGCGATCTCCACTAAACAACAGGTCATGCTTCTATTAAACAGAAGGGGTTACGCGGCATTTATTCTGTGCCAGGAGTGTGGAAACGTTCCAAAATGTCCACATTGCGATGTCTCTTTAACCGTTTATAAAAATGAAAAATCCCTACGCTGCCACTATTGTGGTTTTGTTAGCCGCTCACCCACTACATGCTCCGTTTGTAAAGGCGCGTCTCTTAATGAGATCGGTTTTGGGACGGAACAACTGGAAGGGCATTTAAAAGAATTGTTTCCAAATGCGAAAATCGGGCGTCTGGACAGGACGATTGCCCGCAGTCAGAAGAGATTAATTGATATTTTAGAGGGTGTAAGGAGCGGGGAGGTGGACATTCTGGTTGGAACTCAGCTTATTGCAAAGGGGCACGATTTTCCAAACGTAACCCTTGTAGGGGTTGTTTTGGCAGACATTTCCCTGAATCTTCCTGATTTTAGGGCTGCAGAAAGGACGTATCAGTTGTTAACCCAGGTTGCAGGGAGGGCAGGCAGGGGTGACCTCAAGGGAGAGGTCATAATACAAACATATAACCCGGAACATTCAAGTATTAAGGCGGTAATTAATCAAAATTTTGAGGCATATGCGGATGAAGAGCTAATTCGCCGTAGGGAGCTGGGATTTCCCCCGTTTGGAAGATTGGTAGCATTAAAAACTATAAGTAAAAATGAAGCCGATGCGGAATCATCCCTTCAAACGATTAGGAATGCCTTGTTAAAAAATAAAAACCTAAAGGATATAGAGTTATTGGGACCATCCCCGGCAAGCATATATAGGGTAGCCGATAGATTCAGATGGCAGATGATTCTAAGGTCTGATAGCCCTTCGAAGCTGAACAATGTAGTGCATAACATCATGGGACCTGGAACCAACAAATTTGCTCTACCGGGGGTTACAATCCAATTAGATGTCGATCCCTATGGGTTGATGTAGATCAAACGTTGGGTTAACTTCTGGGGACGGAGCAAAAGGGACATAAATGATTAAGATTTTAGATCGATATATAGGTTTGCTTTTTTTTCGCTGCTTTCTGCTTTCATTAACGATTCTGATTATATTGTATATGAGTATCGATTTCTTTACGCGTATCTGGAGATATGATCCAAGTTTAACCGCTATTACTAAATATTACATTCTATTACTACCTGAAATTTCATACCAAATGATGCCTATAAGCACATTGATGGGAACACTAATTGCCCTGGGAGTCTTATCGAGATCAAATGAACTGATTGCAATTCAGGCAAATGGCATAAGTCTGTTCAGGACCTCAATGCCCTTACTATTCATTGCTTTATTAATTGCAATAGGGACCTTTGCGATTGGTGATCGTCTTATGCCCCTCTCAAGCCAACACGCCCTCTATTCATACCAAACAGATATAAAGGGGAATCATCCCGCCTATTCACAAAGAACCGTTGACGTATGGTATAGAGCACCCGGGGTAATCTATAACGTAAAAAGTGTTCTCCCTGATCAATCCCGGATCGAGGGTATTACAATTTATTACCTTGATGAGAGTTTTTTCCCGCAAAAAATAGTAACTGCCTTTTCAGGGGATTATAGGGAAGGAAGTTGGATCTTAAAGAATGTTAAAATATTAAATTTCCCAGATGATAAGAGGTTCCCGATTTTTGAAAAAGCAGATCGCCTGGAATCAGAGATTAGGGAAACCCCCCAGGAACTTATCCGGGCAGAGAAACAAACGGATATAATGTCCACAAAAGCATTGAAAAATTTTATCAAAAAAAATCAATATGCCGGTTTTAATACTAACAAGCATGAAGTGATCTTAGAGGAGCGGTACTCTTTTTCTTTCGCCTGTGTAATACTTGTTTTTCTTGCTATTCCTTTCGGGATTCAGCGCCAAAAACATGGCGGATTTGCAACAGAGGTCGCATTCTGTCTCTTTGTAACGTTCATTTACTGGTTTGTCTTGTCGGCGTTGGTATCTCTCGGATATAAAGGGAGTCTTCCGCCATTTGTAGCGGCCTGGGGAGCAAATATTATATTTTTAATTCTAGGACTTTACCTTCTTAGAAGATTTTCGAACGCTTAGGATAGGCTTATGGGAATTATGCCAATTGTAAAATTTCCAGATCAGGTGCTTTCTACTCCAACAAAAATTGTTGGGGCTATAAACCAGGAAATAAAAAAGATAATAGAAGACATGCTGGAAACAATGTATAAGGCCCCCGGAATCGGTCTTGCCGCAAACCAAGTTGGTTTTGCTTACAGGATTGCCGTTATAGATGTGGAACATTCTGATAAAAAGGAGAAAAATCCAATAATATTAATAAATCCACGAATTACATCCAAGGAGGGCGAGCTATTTGAAGATGAGGGATGTCTTAGTCTGCCGGGGGTTAGTGAAAAGGTAAAAAGATTTAAAAGGGTAACTGTAACCTTTACGGATTTAAATGGCGCTTTAAAGACCTTGGTTGGTGAAGATTTATTGGCACGGGCAATCCAACATGAGTGCGATCATCTTGATGGGAGGCTGTATATCGACAGACTAAGCTCGCTAAAGCGGGAATTTGTTAAAAAACGGTACTTAAAAGCAGACGAAGAGTCTAACGAATGAAAATTATTTTCATGGGAACCCCTGAATTCGCCGCCATATCTTTAAGAGAGCTTATTGCCGGTGAGGATGAAATTGTGGCTATCTTTACACAGCCAGACAAGCCAAAGGGGAGAGGAAAACCGGTTTCATCATCGCCGGTAAAATTGATTGCGGAGGAGATGAAGATCCCCCTTTTTACACCGCTCTCTCTTAAAGGCGATGATGTATTTAATACGATTAAAAACTATGACCACGAACTAATTATAGTTGTTGCCTACGGTCAGATAATTCCGGGGAATATCCTTAACTTACCGAAGTATGGTTGTATAAACGCACACGCGTCGCTTTTACCGCAGTATAGGGGCGCCGCCCCGATCCAGCGCGCAATTATGCAGGGCGCTGAAGAAACCGGCATCTCCATAATAAAATTAATTGAGGAACTGGATGCCGGGCCAATTATTTTGCAAGAGAAGGTAAAAATCGAAGAAAATGAAACATATGGGTCGCTTCACGATAGATTGGCGAAACTGGCTGCCAAATGCTTAATAGAGGCCTGCTCGCTAATCAGAAATAATAAATTTAATTTAGAAAAACAGGATGAAAAATTCGCCACTTACGCGTATAAGCTTAAAAGCGAAGAGGAGGTCATTGAATGGAGCGCTACTGCCAAATGTATTCATGATCACATACAGGCACTGGATCCCGCGCCTGGCGCCTTCTCAACTATCAGGGGACATAGAATTAAGATTTTTTCATCAAGATTAATTAAATCCTGCGGAACCGGAACTCCTGGAAATATTATAGATATAAAAAAGGATGGCATACTGATACAAGCCGGTGAAGGGATAATTAAAATTGCCGAGGTTCAACCTGCGAACAAGAAGCGAATGTCCGCTGTAGAGTTTGTAAATGGGGCGAGAATATCAAAAGGGCATAGATTTGGAGACTAGATTATGGGGATAAAACTTGCGTCTTCAATTCTTTCTGCAGATTTTTCTCGACTAGGAGAGGAAATAAGGGCCGTTGAAAAAGCTGGGGTTGATTTTATTCACGTCGATATAATGGATGGGCATTTCGTCCCGAATCTAACAATAGGGCCTGCCGTAGTTAAATCAATAAGAAAAATAACATCCTTGCCATTCAACGTTCACCTTATGATAAACAATCCAGATGAATTTATTAAACCTTTTGCCGATGCCGGTGGAGACTACATCACCGTTCACGTAGAAGCATGCAAAGATTTATCAAAAACTATTAAAGATATAAAAGCACTCGGAAAAAAGGCGGGCGTTGCAATCAACCCGGGGACCGATATATCAAAACTAAAACAAGCCTATCCAAATGTTGATCTAATTTTAGTTATGAGTGTAAATCCAGGGTTTGGGGGTCAAGAATACATTCCACACACATTAGATAAAATAAAAAATATTAAAAAGGCTAGAGATACGCTTGGATTAAAATTTGCCATTGAGGTCGATGGTGGTATCAAGGTTGAAAATATTGATAAATTTTCTTCTGCAGGCGCTGACATTATAGTCTCTGGTTCTGGCATCTTCCACCAAAAAGATTACGCAGCAATAATCAAAAAAATGAAATCAATTATAGGTTAGCCATGAAAGAATTATTTATTGACGGAAATTCTCTTACATTAGAGCAGATAGAAGATGTGGCATTAAGCAACATTAAGGTCCTACTAAAACCAGATACTGTATCAAAAATTCAAAAATCCAGAGAGGTTGTAGAAAAATTAGCAAAAGGTAAGAGCCCCGTTTACGGTGTAAATACGGGTTTTGGTTCGCTTAGTAATGTAAAAATATCTGCAGATAAAATAAATGAACTTCAATTGAACTTGATCCGATCTCATTCTACAGGTGTTGGAGAACCATTTTCTCCAGAAGTAACACGAGCAATAATGCTTTTACGAGCAAATGTATTGGCTAAAGGTTACTCGGGAATTAGACCCAAATTAGTTCAACTTTTATTAGATTGTTTAAATAAAAATGTTCTACCTGTAATTCCACAAAAAGGTTCAGTTGGAGCAAGTGGCGACCTGGCTCCACTAGCACATCTCGCCCTGGTTTTGGTCGGAGAGGGTGAAGCAATATATAATCCTTGTTATCCTGAGATTCTTCGCTACGCTCAGAATGACGACGAAACAAAGCGTCATCCTGATCCGCACCATCGTCATCCTGAGCCGAAAATTCGTCATCCTGAGCCACAGGCGAAGGATCTCAAGCTTTCAGGCAAAGAGGCACTTAAAAAAGCTGGACTTACTCCAATTACACTGGAAGCCAAGGAGGGCCTGGCATTAATAAATGGAACCCAAGTAATGACTGCTTTAGGTGCATTAACGCTGTTGCGTGCCGAAAGGGTTGTAACGTTAGCCGATGTTGCGGGGGCTTTAACAATTGAAGCAACTCGTGGAAGCTTTGAAGCTTTTGATGAAAGAATTGATTCACTCAGGCCATATTCAGGAAGTCAGAGCAGCGCAAAACTTCTTAGAGAACTTGCAAAGGGGAGCGAAATAAACAAATCGCACAAAAACTGTGGCAAGGTTCAAGATCCATACTCTCTTCGTTGCATTCCGCAAGTACACGGCTCTGTAAGAGATGCCATCTCTTTTGTCAGAAAAATGTTAGAGGTTGAAATCAACGCTGTTACTGATAACCCAATTGTCTTTTCGAAAGATAACGAACTTCTCTCGGGTGGAAACTTTCATGGACAACCTGTCTCTATGTCCCTGGATTTTCTGGCTATCGCTCTTTCTGAATTGGGGG
>MGRR01000109.1:0-6472 GCA_001798265.1 Deltaproteobacteria bacterium RIFCSPHIGHO2_12_FULL_43_9 | reverse complement strand
GGGGTAACGGCAGCACATAAAGCCTATTTAGTTCTTGAAAATGTTGAACACATTATTGCAGCAGAGCTTCTAACTGCGGCTCAAGGAATTGATTTTTTAAAACCACTTAAACCCAGTAAATATCTTCAGAAAATTCATAGAGCAATAAGAGGGGTTGCAAAGTTTCATGGGGAAGATGCAGTTCTCTCACATGAGATTGAGGCTATTATGGAATTAATAATCGACGGAACTTTATATAAAGAGCTGGGCGATGTCATCTGAAGTTCAATCTATAAGAGCACCAAGGGGATCTCTGATTACATGCAAAAGCTGGATACAGGAAGCTGCAATGCGCATGCTAATGAATAATTTGGATCCAGAGGTTGCAGAGAATCCAAAAGATCTGATTGTTTATGGAGGAACCGGCAAGGCTGCAAGAAACTGGGCTTGCTTTGAGAAAATTGTAAAATCACTTAAAAATTTAAATGACGACGAAACTCTTTTAATTCAATCAGGAAAACCAGTGGGAATTCTTCCTTCACATCCTGATGCTCCGCGAGTTTTAATTTCAAATGCAATGTTAGTCCCAAAATGGGCAACATGGGATGAATTTCGTCGATTAGATCATTTAGGGCTAACTATGTACGGCCAAATGACAGCGGGGAGTTGGATATATATTGGTACCCAAGGAATTCTTCAGGGGACCTACGAAACATTCGCCGCTGCAGGAGAAAAACACTTCAAAGGAAATCTTGCCGGGAGATTTATTCTATCTGGTGGATTAGGGGGCATGGGTGGCGCACAACCTCTAGCAGCAACAATGAATGGTGCGGTTTTTCTAGGAGTTGATGTAGATCCCAAAAGAATTGAGATGAGAATTAAGTCTAAATACCTGGACAAAAGTACGGGTGATTTAGATGAAGCATTGAAATGGTTAAAAGATGCCGGGAAAAAGAAAAAGCCCCTCTCCGTTGGGTTGTGCGCAAATGCGGGGGATATTTTCCCTGAACTGGTCAAAAGAAAAATATTTCCGGATATAGTCACAGATCAGACCTCGGCACATGATATGCTGAATGGTTATGTCCCTAGAGGAATAACATTAAAAGATGCATTAGTCTTAAGAAAGAAAGATCCAAAGAAATATTTAAAGCTGTCTTATGCAACGGTTGTTAAACATGTTCAGGCGATGCTTGATTTTCAAAAGAATGGATCCGTAGTTTTCGATTACGGAAATAATATCAGGGGGCAGGCAAAAGAGGCTGGGCTAAAAAATGCGTTTTCTTTCCCAGGTTTTGTCCCTGCTTTCATTAGACCATTATTTTGTGAAGGGAAGGGCCCTTTCAGATGGGTTGCTCTCTCGGGCGATCCAAAAGACATCTACAAAACAGACGAGGCTTTGAAAAAATTATTCCCAAAAAATAAAAATCTACATAGATGGCTCACTCTTGCGAAAGCAAAGGTAAAATTCCAGGGGCTACCAGCAAGAATTTGCTGGTTAGGATATGGCGAACGGGAGAAAGCTGGTTTGTTATTTAATCAATTAGTCCGAGATAAGAAGGTTTCTGCCCCAGTTGTAATTGGACGAGACCATCTCGATGCTGGTTCAGTAGCATCACCCTACAGAGAAACAGAGGGCATGAAGGATGGAAGTGATGCTATTGCTGACTGGCCAATTCTGAATGCACTGATTAATAGCGTAAATGGAGCAAGCTGGGTTTCGGTGCATCATGGTGGCGGTGTTGGAATTGGTTTATCAATTCATGCGGGTATGGTTATCGTCGCGGACGGAACGGAAGAGGCAGAGCGAAGATTGAAAAGGGTTTTAAATTCTGACCCTGGCATGGGTATAATTCGGCATGTCGACGCCGGATATGAAACTGCAGTTGAAATTGCAAAAAAGAAGCATATTAAAATTCCATCATTGGGGATCTCATGAACCTAACCGTACTGAAGGGAATAAAAGAATGCCTGACACTCTCCGGGGCAAGAGCAAATAGAGGCGTTAAGCCTACAAAAGAGGATTTGGGCATCATTGAAAATGCTGCCGTCGTTTTTGATGAAAAAATCAGATGGGTCGGACAAGAGAGGGAACTTCCAAAGGAATTTTCAAATGAGATGCAAATAGATTTAAAGGGTGCAGTTGTTCTTCCTGGCCTGATTGATTGCCACACACATATTGTATTTGCCGGGGATAGAAGCCACGAATACGCTATGAGGGCCGAAAGAAAAAGCTATCGTGATATTGCGGATGCCGGGGGTGGAATTTTATCCACGGTAAAGGCTACTCGCGAAGCAACTTTTGACGAACTTTTTAGTTTATCCCGGACAAGGGTTTTGGAATCGATGTCACGCGGCATAACAACATTAGAAATCAAAAGTGGCTACGGACTTACGGTTGATGATGAAATAAAGATATTAAAAGTAATTAAAAAACTTAAGGAAGAGTTACCCTTAACAATCATTCCAACATTTCTTGGGGCCCATGCAATCCCGCCTGAATTTAAAAATAATCGCGAAAAATACATACAAATTCTTTGTGAAAATTTAATCCCTCAGGTGGCAAAAGAAAAACTGGCGACATTCTGTGACATTTTTATAGAAAAGAACTATTTCACTCCCGATGAGGGAAAACAGATTTTGGAGATTGCTGTCAGACATGGTCTAAAAATCAAAATCCATGCTGAACAGCTATCGAATTTTGGTGGTGCATCACTTGCGGCAAAAATGGGTGCAATTTCTGCTGATCACCTGGAGCATTTGAGTGATACAGATCTTGCTTCTCTTAAAAAATCCGGGGTTATCGGGGTTCTTCTTCCGGGAGCCGCTTTCTTTCTTGGGACAGCTTACCCTCCAGCGCGAAAATTTATCGACCACGGCCTTCCAATTGCATTATCGACAGACTGGAATCCAGGCACATGCATGACTGGTAACTTGATGCTTATTTCAACCATTGCTTGTTCCCAGATGAAGATGACGGTTCCAGAGGTAATCACTGCGATAACCTTTAATGCGGCACAGGCTCTCTCTTTAACCAACCACGGCTTTCTTGAGCAGGGAACAAGGGCAGATCTTGCAATATTTGGATCCCCATCCTATGAATGCCTTCCATACCACTTTAGTGTAAACCAAATATCCTCAGTTTTTATAGCTGGGAAGATGATACGCAGGGAAAATACTTGGGAAACATCTTAACAATTACAACCAGGGGTGAAGGACAGGAATCGATTCATCGTGGACATATCGCTGTTGTCAAATCTGACGGCGAAACATTGTTCGGCTACGGAGATCCAAATTTCAAGACCTTTTTTCGGTCTGCCATGAAACCCATTCAGGCAGCTATTGTCCTGGAAAGTGGGGCTATTGATAAATTTAAATTCAGTGTAAAAGAGCTGGCAATTATAGCAGCCTCTCATTCCGGCGAAGCAAAACATATTCAACTGGTTGAAAGTATTTTAAAAAAGGGGGGAATCCCTCAAAGTTATCTGCATTGCGGCAAAACCTTACCATTTTACGGCCCCGCGTCACGAAGGCTTGTAAAAAAAGGGTTAAGTGAAAAATCTATCTATCATAATTGCTCCGGAAAGCATGCGGGGATTCTTGCCGCCACTAAATTACTTGGTTTGGATTATAAAAATTACTTCTCTATTAAGAATGAGATTCAAAAACTCATAATTTTGCTTTTAAACAAATATTCCGGCGTTTCCATTGATGACATGTCTTTTGGTATAGATGGATGCGGCCTTCCGAACGTCGCGCTCCCCCTACAAGCCATGGCATTAACATTTGCAAGGATGGCTGATGAATTTGGGAAATCCAGCGTTGGGAAAATTGGGAAGATTATGTCTGAGAATCCATGGATAATAGCGGGAACAAACAGGGTAGATACCGAGTTGATGGAATATTTTAAGGGCTCAGTAATAGTAAAAGGTGGAGCGGAAGGTCTACTTTGTATTGCCATCCCAAATAAAAAAATTGGAATCGCAATAAAATGCGAGGACGGATCTCATCGCCCACTTCCAATTATAGCCGTTGCGCTGCTTGAAAAGCTCGGGCTTCTAAAGAAGGACGACCTACAGACCCTAAAGAAAAAATTCCCCCCGTGGTATTTTATTTTTAACAGCAGAAACTCCGCTGTCGGAGAGATAATTTCTAAAATTTAATTTGGCAGCATTTTCTGAAACAATGCCGGGAGCTTCTCCCTAAATCCTTCTTTATTGAATTTGTCCGCCAAAACAACCGAGAATGCGGCAAGGAGTAAACCCCCAAATACATCTACAACATAGTGCTGTTTTATGGTCAATGTAGAAATTGAAACCAAGATAGCCCAAAGCCAGAACAAAATGGACGTTTTTCTGCTTTCTCTCCAAAAAATCATTCCGGGGATAGAAACAATCGCGACGTGCTGACTGGGAAAACAATTAACTGGATTATCGACAAAATGCAGAAACCTAAATAGAAAATAGGCTGTTCCGGTTCCATTAACAACCGGTCTTTCGAGCAAAATTGTTGGGTAAAGAAAAAAGGCTATCATGCTAATTAAAAACATAAACATAAAAGAGAGCAGTAAGCGTCTGAACGTTAATTTATCGAATATAAAAATTAGTACTACAAAATAAATAAAATATTCCGTTAAATAGATAAAAATTGTCCACGGGATTAATGGAATAATATTGTCGACAAACAACAATGGCAGGGTTTTGGGTTCTATAAATTGGACCCTGTTTGGGATTACATAGGAGATCACAAAAAAGGCGCATAGCGGGAGAGAATATCTGAGCTTGGTATTCCATGTAATTGGTGGTTTTTGTTCCATTTTTACTAATTCAAAAGAAGATTGGTTAACTCTTTTCTGATCTTTGGATCTGTCCAATTATCCGCCCCATATTTTTTTGCTACAATCCTACCATTCCTGTCTATCAATATATTTTCAGGGACCCCAAAAACAGAGAAGTCTCTGGCAAATTTCTGATCAACATCCAGAATAACCGGATAATTGATATTGTGCTCTTTAACAAAATTAGGAACTATTTTTTTACCGTTAGAATCTATGCTAAATCCCAATATTTCAAGCCCATTTTCCCTTAGTTCACTATAGGTCTTAACTAAGGAGGGAATCTCTTCAATACATGGTGGGCACCAGGTTGCCCAAAAATTTACCAAAACAACCTTCCCTTTCAGGCCATTCAGCGAGAGCCTCTCCCCCGCGATGGTTGTAAAATCTAGGGCCGGGGCACTATCCCCCACCTTGAGAATCGTAGCGACACTACCCGCCCTTTTAAGCCTAAGACCCTGAAGGGTTAAAATCGCCACAAAGGCCATAAATAATATAGCCAAAAAAACTAATGCTTTGCGATTAACCATATTTTATTTGTATACTTGTTATTATGAACATGCGCAAGCAGGAAGCCGGCCAAAGCGTAGTAGAATACCTACTTTTAATGGCCCTTATGCTGGTCATAGCAGTAACCATCATGCAGGGCATAAGGGGTAAATTTCAAAGCTTTGCCAGGGGTCTTGCATATCGCGTAGCGCAACCTTGCGCCCACTGCGAAGAGATAGAAAAGCCCCAAAACCAATAGTTTTTCTATCCATGCCACCTGTCTGCGAAGAAGACAAATTTTCTCTTTTTTAATTCAGAATTTATCCTATCTTGAATTGAGCACTGAACATCTCTTGAAATTTTATGCACCAGCTCCCTATTGGAGGCATCCTCTTTTGTATATTTAGACATATCAATGGGGGGAAGAAAACCTATCTTCCATTTGGCCGGCAATGGGAGAACATTTAAGGGAATTGGAACAAGGGCACCATATAAATGTTTGACTAAGGAGAGCTGCGAAAGAGTAATATTACTCTCCTCTGCCCCAATTACATAGGTTGGTATTATGGGGGCCTGGGTTTCCATGGCCATCCTTACAAAGCCACGCTTAAATTCCTGCAGCTGATATCTTTTTGAAAATGGCTTAAAATTCCCCTCCTCTCCCTCTGGAAATATCAAAGAGATCCTATTGTGCCGTAATAACTCAATGCCCTTCTCCTTGCTCGCAATCTCGAATCCTACGCTTGTCGCAACAACCTTCCATTGCGGGGAAAACCACAGGTTGTGAACCAACGGTCGGAGTATCCTATGCTTTTTCTTAAATACCTCATATCCAATCATTACTGCATCAAACCCCGTGAACCCACTGTGATTTGCAACTATCAATGTCTTTCCTCTTCTCGGAATATTTTCAATACCTTCAACCACAATTCTAAAATATTTCTCCATAAGCTCTAAAATAAGCTTGGGCATTACCTGATAAATCAGCTCTTCCCTATCCAGCTTTCTTAAGGCCTGAAAATTTAATTTATCCCTTAATCTTTTCCCGAAAAAAGCCTTCATTACATTCCCGTTATCTTGTCATTCCCGCGTTTTGTCATTCCCGTCATCTTGTCATTCCCGCGAAAGCGGGAATCCAGATCCCGGCTTTCGCCGGGATGACTGTGCTAGATC
>MGRR01000108.1:19598-27484 GCA_001798265.1 Deltaproteobacteria bacterium RIFCSPHIGHO2_12_FULL_43_9 | reverse complement strand
CTCTTGGATCATTCTTCTCCCAACATTACCCTTCGATATGTTGCGCAAACTTCTGTGCAAAAACAGAAGATAGCAACAGCATTAAATGGGGTGTTGGAAGGGGCATTAGGAAGTCACTTTTCAACTAAAACTCAAGTTGGAAGTGGTGCATCTGTCCCGCAGTGTCCCGCAAAAGATTCTCGACATAATTTAAAATTAATAAATTTAAATAGTTAGATCGAATCTGGCGGAGAGGGAGGGATTCGAACCCTCGATAGGGGTTTAATCCCCTATAACGGTTTAGCAAACCGCCGCCTTCGGCCTCTCGGCCACCTCTCCTGAATATTGAAACTTGAAAGAACAGATCCTTTCGGTCGCTTCGCTCCCTCAGGATGACGAGATCCCGGCTTTTGCCGGGATGACTTTAGCGCCATCCATATATGGAACAAGGGCATCTGGAATTTTTATTGAACCGTCGGGTTGTTGGTATTGTTCAATAATTGCAACCCAGGTTCTTCCAATAGCTAGTCCCGATCCATTTAATGTATGAACGAAGTTCGTTTTTTTCTCTCCCTTTCTTTTGAATCTAATCTTTGCCCTTCGTGCCTGATAATCTTCAAAGTTGGAACAACTTGATATCTCTCTGTAGGCGTTTTGGCTGGGGAGCCAAACCTCTATATCATAAGTTTTCGCAGAAGCGAAACCAAGATCACCTGTACAGAGTTCCACAACGCGGTAATGGAGATTTAATTTTTGAAGAATACTTTCAGCATCCTTTGTTAGGGACTCAAGCTCATCATAGCTTGTTTCTGGTGTTGTGAATTTCACTAGCTCTACTTTGTTGAACTGGTGGTTTCTGATGAGTCCCTTTACATCCTTTCCATATGAACCCGCCTCGCTTCGAAAGCATGGTGTAAATGCCGTAAATTTTTTGGGGAGTTCGTTTTCGTCGAGGATTTCATCCCGGTATATGTTTGTTACGGGAACTTCCGCGGTCGGGACTAAATAGAGATCGAAGTTTTCTATCTTGAACAGGTCTTCCTTGAATTTCGGGAGTTGTCCCGTCCCCTGCAGGCTCGTTGATGAGACCATAAATGGCGGCAGGCATTCTGTGTACTTGTTCTCTTTTGTCTGTACATCGAGCATGAAATTTAGAAGCGCTCTCTCAAGCCGTGCGCCTTGATTCATATAAAGCGGGAATCTTGCTCCGGAAATTTTTGATGCACGTTCAAAATCCAGAATTTTTAATTTTTCGCCAAGCTCAACATGGTCTTTTGGTTTGAATGGGAATTTTGGTTTTTCACCCCACGTTCTTACTATTTTATTTTCTTCTGAACTTTTTCCTATTGTCACACTTTTGTGTGGAAGATTTGGTATATGAAGCAGAAAATCGGTTAATTGCTGGCTAAGTTTATTTATATCTTCAGCGAGCGCTTTTTCCTCTTCTGAAAATTCTTTCATCTTTTTCAGGATGTCATCAACGGATTCCTTGCTTTTTTTCTTTTTTGCAATCAATTCATTGGCTTCATTCTTTTTTTGCTTAATCGCCTCTGCCTTTTGAATGCTCTTCCTTCTGTTGGAATCTAAATCTTTTAATTGTTTAAGCGCTGGTGGAATTGTGCCTCTTGTGGAGAGACGTTTGGTTACTTCTTCAAGATTTTCGACAACATAGCGAATATCTAACATAAGAAGAAAGAGGTAGCATTGGATGTTAAGTGGGTCAACGAATGGTAGAGAATATGATTATTTATTGCGCAGTTTGCCTCCGTCACCAATTGCTTAATTATTATTCAATCGGGGCGTAGATATTCGTGAGTTTTCTCATTTTGCCCTTTACCTCTTCCGAATCTACGGCAGCGGGGTTGCGAAGAAGATATTCTTCGTATGCCTTGATTGCTAATTCGTTGTTTTCACGCCCGGCGGCAAGGTCGCCCAAATCCTTCCATGCATCGGCAATATTGGGATCTATCTTCAGGAGGGCCTGGAATATTTCCTCGGCGCTCTCAAGCTGGCCGAGGCTTCTGTAGGTCCTTCCTAATTTTAGATAGGCGGTTGTTAATTTGGGATTTAATTTTATGGCCGCTTCATATTGATCCTTTGCCAACACAAACTCTTCAATACCGTAATAGATGTCACCAAGTGCCAGGTGTGATTCGTATGTGTCTTTTAGGTCTGGGTTGTTGCGAATCTCTTTGGTGAATTCATCGATGGCCTGTCTCTTATATCCAAGAAGTGTGTAGATTCGGCCAAGATTAAAATGGACCTTGGGATAAACATCGTTTAATTCGACTACCTTTTGTAATTCTTTTACCGCGTACACATAATCACCCTTTTCATAATAGATGTACGCAAGATTAAAATGTGTTGCCGCGTTATTCGGATCGAGCTTAATGGCAGTGGCGTAGTAATAAAGGGAATCCTGATATCGCTTTTCGTTTTTATAAAGCTCCGCTAGCGCCAAATATCCTCGTGAATCATTAGGATTCAGCTGAATAGCCTTTTGATAGTAATTAATCGAAAGGTCCGGGTGCCCTGCTATCTCATAAAGTTTTCCTAGCCCTCTGTGGGCAACCGGATTGAGTGGATTTTGATTAATCCGCTGTTTTAAAAATCCTACTGCCTTGGTTTGAAATCCCTTTCTAAAAATAGCCTCTGCCAGTGCTATATATCCATCCTCGAGATTGGAATTTAGTTTTATCGATTTTTCCAGATGATTTATCGCCTTATCATACTCCCCTGTCTGGGTATAAATTCTCCCCAATTCAAGTTCGGCCTCCGCTGACTGTGGATCCAATTCAATTGCTCTCGTAAATTCCTGACGCGCAGATTCAAATTCACCCTTCGCCTCAAAATATTTTCCGCTTGTTATATAAACTTGCGCGTTACCCGGCTCAATCTGTCTGGCTTTCTGAATAACCTCTTCTGCGTTTTTATATTTATATGTTTTGGTTAAAATATCCCCAAGTTTAATCCGTGATTTTACGTCCTGTGGATTCCTGTTTATAGCCTGTTGATACTGCTGAATTGCCTCTTTGTAGTTTTCTTCTTCCGCGTATACGTTGCCCAAATAGTAGTAGGCTGTCGGATTATTCGGGTCCACCTGCATCGCTAGTTTAAACTGCGCAATCGCATCTATTTTTTTCCCCTCTTCTAGGTATCTATTCCCGATAGCAATATAATAGTCTGATCCTCCTGATTTCTCCCCCTCTTTATTAATCCTTGCCAAGGCACTTTCTCCCCCAAGCCTGACGATAGCATCTTTAGAGCTCTGATCATCGGGGTTTGCGCTCAGCGCATTCTGATATTCCCTTATTGCAAAATCTACCTGCCCCCTCTCTTCATAGATTCTGCCCAAATAATAGTGAGCTGTTGATAACTCTTCTGGATATACGAATGAGGGGAATAGAGTGACATTTTTTAAGAGCTCTTCTGCCTTCGCTACATTTGCAAATAACTGTAGTTGGATAAGAGCGATTTTTAATGTTGAAGAACCGTGCCGCGGATTTATTTCCAACGCCCTCTGAAAGGAATCGAGCGCCTCTTCCTGTTTTTTAAGCTCCTCCAGGGCCAATCCTTGAACATAATGTGCACGTACATATTCCGGATCTTCCTCTAAAATGCCCTCCAATAAATCGAAACTCTGCTTTGATTTACCCTCCTTCAGCAGGATTTCAGATTTAAAGAGCCTTGTGGATAACCCTGTGGATGCGGTTTCCCCGGCTATCTCTTCCGCGGACTTTAGATTTCCCAAAACAAGCTCAAGCCTCCCTTTGACTGCTTCACTGCCCACAACACTTTTTGCCTGCTCAATGAGTGTTGATATCTTTGCCGCCGTTTTTTTGCTCCTGTCAGTTAAGGGCCACAAGAATGCGTAACTCTCAGCCAAACTGAGTCTTGCTTCAAGATTTTTTGGATTATTTGAAATCGCCTTTAATAGTTCATCTACTGCCTGCTTGTAAGCAATTGGGGTATCTTCTGAAATTAACTCGCTTGCTCGCTGACGATAAACAACTGATGCTTCATCATTAATCTTTTCAGATTCAAGTGATGGCACCTCAACCGTTATCAATGCCTTTGGGGGTTCCCACTGTTCTCTGCTGCCGGAATAAATGAAATAGATGGTCAAGAGGGCAATGATCACAATTAATATCTTAGGTAAAATCTTTCTCTGCGCCCGCAATAGCCCCGAAGGGATAAAAAATTTACCAACCCTCTTCTCTTCTGCGTACTCCTCGCCCTTTTCAATCAGGGCTGTCCCTTCCTCTTCTGTTGGTGGCGGAAGGGATATTGGCGATGAAAAGCGCTCCAATATCTTTTCCCAATGGATTCGCTGATCCGTGGTTATCTTTGACTCTTTTTTGAATTCCTTTAACAGGTTGAAAAACAGCTCCCAGCTACCGAGTGGTATCCACTCACCGTGTAGGTACCAGGCAACATCCTCTTCCCCTGTTATCGCTCCCCCCAGGATGAGATCTGAGATATGGCTGAAACTATATGGACCTGTCTCTTCACCATTTTCATGGCGTAGTTTGAAGCGCCACTCTTCATCTATATTATATTGCTTGATAAATTTCCTGATTATCTTTTCCACGTACCCCCTCTTCGGCATAGTCTTATGCATTATGCTTATCGGAAGAAGGGGGTTAAATATTAAGGATTGTGAAAAACGGAATTGCGGAGCCTGTCCTGAACGCAGTGAAGGATCCCCTTCGGCCCTCCTCGCAATGACGGCTTTGTCATCCCCGTGAAAACGGGGATCCAGATTCCCGCTTTCGCGGGAATGACAGGGAGATTCCCGCTTTCGCGGGAATGACAGGGAGATTCCCGCTTTCGCGGGAATGACAGGGAGATTCCCGCGTTCGCGGGAATGACAGGGAGATTCCCGCTTTCGCGGGAATGACAGTGGTCGCTCGCAATGACGAAGAAACTCGCAATGACGAAGGAGGTCACAATGACGTGGTAATTACGGGAGCAAGGTCATGGCGCTTCTTGCTATGGCCAGGAACGAAGAAGAGAAAATTCCAACATGGAAAATTCCATAGGTTGCAACAGCTAATGCGATTCCTACGGTCAGTGATTTTTCAAAGGTAACTTCTTGGGCTTCTTCAATCTTCATATACATATTAACAACGGGCCTTAGATAGTAGTAAACGGAGAGTACTGAATTTAGAACAGCAATAACTGCTAATCCTGTGTAGCCTGATTCAACGACAGCAGAAAAGATGTATAGCTTTCCAAAAAATCCGGCCGTCGGTGGAATTCCGGCAAGCGATAGGAGGGCGACAGTCATTACAAATGCCAGGAGTGGATGTTGCCTCCCTAATCCTATGTAATCTGAAACATTGGTTCTCTCATCCCCCTGTTTCGCAACAATAATTACAACCCCAAACGCCGCGAATGTCATTAGTGTATAGGCTATTAAATAATAAAGAAGTCCTTCCGCGGCAGCGAGCTTATGTCCTGTCCCAAGGACCACAAACGCGGTCAAAAGATAGCCTGCATGTGCGATACTTGAATAGGCCAGGAGGCGTTTTATGTTTTTTTGTACAAGTGCCGCGATATTTCCGACTGTCATTGTAATCACCGCACCCCACCATAATACAGGGATCATATGTTGAGAGACTTCGGGGAGAGCGGTGGTAATAAAGCGGAAAAACGCGGCCAGTGCGGCCGCCTTAATCCCAGTGGCCATAAACGCGGTAATCGGTGTTGGCGCACCTTCATAGGCATCCGGTGCCCAGAGATGAAATGGAACGGCTGCCACCTTAAAACCAAATCCTGCAAAAATTAACCCAAGGCCTGTCCAGAAGATTAGATTTAGTTCTTTGCCGGCTGATATATATTGCTGGATTTTACTAAGCTGAAATGTCCCTGTAGCACCATAAACAAGTGCAATCCCATAGAGCAGAATTCCCGAAGCAAAAGCTCCCAGAAGAAAATACTTCATCGCACCCTCGCTGGGCTTTAGCCTGTCTCTGTTAAATCCCGTTAATACATAGGCGGCAATTGACATCAATTCTATTCCAAGAAAGAGCATTAACAGGTCGCCGGCTGCGACAAGAAAGATCATACCTGTAGTAGCAAGCAGGGTTAGAAAATAATATTCTCCAAAATGCATCCCTTCCCTTTTTATGTAGCGCATCGATAGTAAAATTGTGAACCCATTAATTAATATAAAAAGCGCCGCAAAGAAGAGCGTAAATCTGTCGAGAATAAAACTGCCTCCTAAAAGCAACTCGGATGGTTCATCCCACCATTGGGTTACGGCAAAAAACGCCAAGATGAGTCCCCAAATAGAGAAAAGCGCAGCAAAGAGCTTTTCCTCGGTTGGAATAAAAACCTCAATTAAAAGAATCGCAACTCCTGTAATGAATGGGATTAATATAAAACTAAGCTTAGAAAAGATGGCTGGATCGATTTGAAACGAAGATATATCAGGAAACATTATTTCGCACCCCCATCAGGGCCCTCTATATATGAATAGTCGTGAAATTTATATACAAAATTATCGATGCTCTTCTCCACCTTGGAAATAAAGAATCCAGGCTTAATACCCATCCAAATCATCATAATTATCAAAGGAACAAAGATTATTTTCTCGCGCAAAGAGAGATCTTTTGATGGAGCATGTCCGGTTTTCAACTTTCCAAACATAAGTTTTTGATATGCGTTGAGCATATAAACCGCCCCTAATACGACTCCACTTGTTCCAACGACAGCCAGCACGGGATATTGTTCAAAAAGTCCCGCGAGAATCATAAACTCGCCGATAAAGCCACTTGTACCGGGAAGCCCAATTGATGCGAGTAAAACAATGAAGAAAACGACAGCAAACCATGGCAGTTCCTTCGCAAGGCCTCCTAAATCATCAATCATCCGTGTATGTTTTCTTTCATACAGTGACCCAACAATTAAGAAGAGTGCACCCGTGGAGAGACCGTGACTTAGCATCTGATATAAGCTCCCGGTTGCGGCAAGGGAATTCAGGGCAAGCAGCCCAACCATCACAAATCCCAAATGACTCACTGATGAATACGCGACAAGCTTTTTTATATCTACCTGCACCATCGCTACCAGCGCACCGTACACGATGCCGATAATACTTAGTCCGAGAAGTATCGGCATGAGCTGTTCAAGTGCCTGCGGAAAGAGTGGCATCGCGAATCTCATCATCCCATACACCCCCATTTTCAGTAGAACCGCCGCAAGTATGACTGAACCAGCAGTGGGTGCCTCAACGTGCGCATCAGGTAGCCATGTGTGGAATGGGAAAAGTGGAACCTTAATCAAAAAAGCCAGCGCAAATGCAAGAAAGAGAAGTGTCTGGGTACTAAAATATGCCCCTCCGAATGGAACCTTAACAGAGAGCAGATCGAGAAGGGAGGTCGAATAAAAGCCGAACTGGGTTTTATGCATCATCACCAACACCAATATTGCAACAAGCATCAGCAACGAGCCAACCATTGTATAGAGAACAAATTTTAATGTTGCATAGATTCTTCTTGGTCCTCCCCACATACCGATTATAAAGTACATTGGCACCAGCATCGCCTCCCAGAAAACATAAAAGAGGATCAGGTCGAGGGAAGAGAAGACCCCAATCATCCCGGCCTCGAGAATAAGCTGGCAACACAGAAAACCTTTTACATGCTTGGTTATCGAGGTCCACGATCCAATAAGCGCGAATGGCATCAGAAACGTTGTAAGAAGAACCAGAAGCAGTGAAATTCCGTCGACACCGAGATAATAAAGTATTCCAAGGTCCGGAATCCAGGAATATTTTTCTACAAATTGCATCCCCTCAAATGACCCGTCAAATCGCACGAAGAGGATAATGCTCGTTAGAAATGTGGCTATGGTCACTATAAGCGTGGTCCATTTTAGCAGTGCTTCTTTTTCGGGTGGCA
>MGRR01000108.1:13845-19584 GCA_001798265.1 Deltaproteobacteria bacterium RIFCSPHIGHO2_12_FULL_43_9 | reverse complement strand
AATGTTCCAAGCAATGGCAAAAATATTAAACCCGAAAGGAGATGCCCGTTTAAACTCAATAAAAGTTCCATCTTAACCCTTAAAAACAAAATAGATCAGAAATAGTGTTCCAATCGCCATCCAAAGCGCATAACCCTGCACATTGCCGGTCTGAATACTCGACATTGTATTTGATGTCTTTCGCCAGATGGAGCCAGAAAGGTTTACAGCTCTATCTATTATCTGAACATCTATGAACTGCCAGCAGAACTGGGCAAATTGCATTATCGGACCAACAAAAAACCTTCCATAAAATTCGTCAATATAAAATTTGTTTTGCGACCATGTTGGAAGCGGTTGCAGTGCCCCTGTAAGACGCTCTTTCTCCGCTGGACGGCTTACGAATAAATAGTATCCGATACCCAGCCCTAAAAATGCTATTACTATTGAAACTACGGTCACAATCAACTCAGCCTCATGACCGAGTGTGAGTTCGGGAAGTTTTGCGATTGGTTCAATAAAGTTTGTAATTATATCGGGGAAATGTGTCCATTCGGGAAGTCCGATAAAACCCCCAACAATAGATAAAAACGCAAGAACTATAAGTGGTATCGACATCGATGGCGGGGCTTCATGTGGATGAGTACCAGCGGTTCGCGGGGTTCCCAAAAATGTAAGCACATATAAGCGGAACATGTATAGGGCTGTTAAACCGGCCGTTGTAAGTCCAACAAAAAGGAGTCCCCAGTTCCCCAACACCGATGATGCGGTAAACCACAAAATCATATCCTTGCTAAAGAAGCCCGCGAATATTGGGATACCGGAGATTGCCAGAACACCGATTAAAAATGTTTTTGATGTAATTGGCAGTGCCTTTCTTAGCCCTCCCATTTTTTGAATATCCTGCTCTCCATGCAATGCGTGAATAACGCTGCCAGACCCAAGGAAGAGGAGCGCCTTGAAGAACGCGTGTGTAATCAAATGGAACAAGGCGGCAGCGAACGCGCCGACACCGACAGCGCCAAACATATACCCCAGCTGGCTGATAGTCGAATAGGCCAAAACCTTTTTTATATCGTTTTGTGAAATTGCAATCAGTGCCGCAAAGAGCGCTGTACCAAAACCGATTGTCGCAACAACACCCATTGCTATTGGAGATAAAAGATACAAAACATTAAGACGTATAATCATATATACGCCAGCCGTCACCATTGTCGCCGCGTGAATCAGCGCGGAAACAGGGGTCGGACCGGCCATCGCGTCCGGCAACCAGATATAGAGAGGAATCTGCGCGGATTTTCCGGCCGCACCCCCAAAAAGCAGAAGAGAGATTATTGTCGCTGTTGTGAGAGAAACAGTTGTTGAGCTTAAAATCTGTGAATCAAGCTTTAAAAAGTCCAGGGTCCCGAATGTTTTTAGAACCAGAAACATGCCAATTAAAAAACATGCGTCACCAATCCTGTTAACGATAAAGGCCTTTTTCCCGGCCTGGGCTTTCAAAATGTCCTCATACCAAAAACCGATTAACAGATATGAACATAGACCAACCCCCTCCCACCCAACGAAGAGAAGCGGCAGGTTTGCTGCCATAACCAGGATCAGCATCATAAAAATAAAGAGATTTAGATAGATAAAATATCGCCGGAAGCCAGGGTCTTTTGCCATGTAACCAATCGAATAGAGATGGATAAGGCTGCCAACACCGGTCACGACCAGGATCATGCATAAAGAAATTGGGTCGATCTGTAGCGCGAAATCGACATGAAGTGGGCCGGTTGATATCCAATTGAAATATGTGGCTACTATAGTCCTGTCTGTAAGCGGGAGATTTAAAATGTGAAAAAGTAAAAAACAGCTGAGCACAAAAGAGCTTGTTGTCGCAGCGGTTGCCAACACCCCTGCCCATGGCTCGGCCCATTTGCGTCCAAACAGGAAATTAACCGAGAGACCAAAAAGCGGGAAACATAGAATTGCCAATATTAAGAATTTCATCCCTGGAGCAACCTCAAGTCGTAAAGATCAACGGTTTTTCTGTTTTTAAAGATCGCGATAATAATTCCTAGCCCGACTGCTGCCTCCGCTGCGGCAACCATCATTACAAAAAATACAAACACCTGCCCATCAAGCGAATTGAGGAAATAGGAAAAGCTCGCAAACGCCAAATTTGCCGCGTTTAACATCAGCTCTATGCTCATAAAGAAAATTAATGCGTTTCTTCTGATCAGAACACCGGCAACACCAATCGTAAATATCGCAGCTGATGTTACTAACATTACACCTGAGTAATCCATTAGACCTTCCTCTTCGCCAACACAACAGCCCCGACGATGGCCACTAATAAGAGAATCGATGTAACCTCAAACGCCAGCAGGAATGTCGTAAAAAGTTTTGATGACATGGCCTTCAGATGTCCTCCGCCCTGCGTAATTTGAACCGGGAAATCATATCCTCTTTCCCCGGTTATGTTATTTGTCCAGAAAACAAATGTTAGGAAGCCAAAAAGTAAGAGTGCAGATATTACAGATATCATTCTTGGGGTTTGAAAATATTCAACGATCATCTTTTCAGGGTCGAGATTCAGTAACATAATTACGAATATGAACAGGACCATCACAGCCCCGGCATAAACTAGAACCTGAACCGCAGCAATAAAATACGCCTCGAGTAAAACAAAGAGGGCAGCCAGACAAAAAAGGGTCAAACATAAGTATAGTGCGGAGATAATAGGATTTCTTCTCGTGATAACCATAATAGCAGAGGCGATTGCCAGGGCAGAGAATCCATAAACGAACCAATCCATTAAAAGACCCCCCAATATATCAGCATTGCGGTAACCAAAAGATTTCCTATCGATATTGGAAGAAGGATCTTCCAGCCAAGCCTCATAATCTGGTCATATCTGAAACGGGGATATGTCCACCTTACCCAGACAAAAAAGAAGAGGAGTAACAATGTTTTAATGGAAAATGCGGAAAATTGGATCACCGCATTTAATACCGGACTGGCATCAACAAGATTTGAAAACCATTCCAGGCCATTATATCCACCGAAAAATAGCGTAACCATCATACCGGAAAGGGTTACAATATTTAGATACTCCGCAAAGAGAAAACCTCCAAATTTCATTCCACCATACTCGGTATGGTAACCACCGACCAGCTCTGTTTCCCCCTCGGGAAGATCGAATGGAACACGGTTGCTCTCCGCCAGTGCGGCAACCAAAAAAAGGAAAAAGGAAACAGGCTGAAATATAACCCCCCAATGAAAACCAGACTGGGTTTCGACAATTTTTTGAAGATCGAATGTCCCAAAAAACAAGACGACGGCCGCAACTGACATCCCCATTGTCAATTCATAACTGATCATCTGGGATGACGCCCTTAGGCCACCTAGAAGGCTATATTTATTATTTGACGACCATCCTCCGATCATAATCCCATAGACTCCCAGAGATGAGATTGCCAGCACATAAAGCATCCCAATATTTAGATTTGCAACCTGCGGATATAAGATTTTCCCGTTGATTTCAACCGGCGCAGCAAAGGGAATGACCGCAAAGACAAAGAGCGAAACAAATAAAGATATACATGGCGCCAGAAAATAGAGAACCTTATTTGAAAGCGCGGGGAAAAATTCCTCTTTAAATATAAGTTTAATCCCGTCCGCAACCGGTTGGAGAATCCCAATTGGTCCCACGCGATTTGGACCAAGCCTGTCCTGGATAAACGCCGCCACCCTTCTTTCGAACCAGACAAGCAACGGCGCCATACTGATAAACATAATCAGAATTATGCTAATTTTAATCAACTGCCATGAAAGAGGAATGCTTTCCATGCTTTAGTTACCCCTCCATGACCATTTGGGCCACGAACATCTCTTCTCGCGTATGTGCTTTATAAAATCATCCCGGAATTTTTCAACCCCACTCCTCACCGGGCCAATCGCCCCGTCTGCCAATGCACAAATCGTTTTCGCGCTCATCTGCCCAGTTATCCTTAACAGCAAATCTAAATCGCTTTCGCTCCCCTCCCCCTTTTCAATCCCATAAATAATCTTTTTTAACCACGTTGTACCTTCACGACAGGGGGTACATTGCCCACATGATTCATCCGAAAAAAAATGAATTAAATTATGAACCACGCGCACCATACAGGTCTCTTCATTAAAAACCATGACAGCGCCTGAACCAGCCATTGTTCCCGCTTTCGCGAGGGAATCGAAATCTATTCCTACATCGATTTCATCAGCCTTGAGTATCGGTGCTGAAGCTCCGCCGGGAATAACGGCCTTTAAAGGCTTATCATCTTTCATACCACCACAAATTTCGAAGATTACATTCTTAAGTGAAATACTTAGTGGAACCTCATAACAACCCGGGTTTTTAACATGTCCACTAACGGCAAGAACCCTGTTCCCTCCGGCTGTTTCAACGCCTTTTTTTAAAAACCACTCTGGGCCATTTACTAAAATAGATGGAAGAAACATCACTGTTTCAACATTATTGATAACGGTAGGTTTGCCGAATAAGCCTTTTATCGCGGGAAACGGTGGTTTTGGGCGCGGAAACCCCTTTTTTCCTTCTATAGACTCCAGAAGGGCTGTCTCCTCACCACATATATACGCACCTGCCCCATGATGAAGATGGATTTCCAGATTATCCAGAAAGCCCTCCTTTTTGGCATCGGCAATAGCTTGATTAAACCGATCAAAAAGGTATCTAAATTCATACCGACAATAGATGTAACATGTATCGATTTCCAAAGCCCTGCAGGCAATAGTAATCCCTTCAAGGAGCTGATGAGGGGAGTGGCTCATCAAATACCTGTCTTTAAACGTTCCTGGCTCACCTTCGTCGGCATTTACACACAAATATCTCTTTTCTCCCGGTTTTTTGGGAAGAAAACCCCATTTTACCCCGGTCGGGAATCCGGCTCCGCCAAGGCCTCTAAGCTTAGAGGCACGAATTGTATCGATTATCTCTTGTGGTTCTTTTTTGCGGGCGCGTTTCAGGCCTTCATAACCACCACATGAGAGATACCCCTTCAAGGTATAAAGTTTGGGATCGTCAAAATGTTTCGTGATTATCTTTTCAAAGGTCATTCGAGTCTTCCGGTTCTAATTATTGCATCAATTTGATCCCTGGTTAATTTTTCGAAATACCTGCCTCGACAAAACATCGCCGGCGCTGTGTCACATGATGCAAGGCATTCGACCCCTTCATATGAAAATCTTCCATCAGGCGTAACAACGTTGGCTTCAACACCCAATTTCTCACGGAGATATTCCAGGATCTCCTCACCACCCGCCAGATCGCATGAAAGTGTTTTGCAAACCTGAAAATGGATTTTCCCAACCGGCCTCTCTTTTAACTGGGAGTAAAAGGTCACAGCCTCCTGAACCTCTGATGGGGTAAGCTCCAGTGTCGTGGCAACCAGCCTTTTGACATCGTCTCTGAGCTCTCCAAACTCCTCCTGAGCAAGAACAAGCACAGGAATTAACGGGGCTCTTTTATTTGGATAATGCCTAAGTATCTCGTCAATCTTTTTTTGGGTTGCTGCAGAAAAGGAGAGGGTCATAATTTAATCACTCTTCACTAGAAAATTTTTGCCTGTAGCTATAAGGAAACTCTTTTCTCAAAGGATGCCCCTTAAACTCATCCGGTAAATAGAGCCTTCTTAGGTATGGATGGCCATCAAATACTATTCCAAACATGTCAAATACTTCACGCTCCATCCAGTTGGCTCCGGACCATAGGCCGGT
>MGRR01000108.1:7068-13816 GCA_001798265.1 Deltaproteobacteria bacterium RIFCSPHIGHO2_12_FULL_43_9 | reverse complement strand
CTTCAGCCTTTATCATCAAGCGGCTTCGTTTCCTGAACGAATATAAATTGTACACAACATTGAATCTGGGTGTTGCCGGGGTGTTGTCGCACGCAGAGAGGTCTGAGAGATGATTATACCCAAATTTATCTCTTAGGGTCTTAAGTAGTTCTAAACAGTAGTTCTTCCTTACTATAAAAATCGGATCCAGAAATGGAGTATCAATAAATTTTACAAGATTATCCCCGCAAAACTCGATAATCTCTGAAATTCTATCTTCTCTTGGCAATGTACGAATTAGATTTCCCATCATGTTTCCCAATCAAGGGCCCCCTTTTTCCAGATATAAGCAAGCCCTATAACCAATACAGAGATAAAAATCGCCATATCTATTAATAAAACTGCCCCAACCCTATCTATATAGTCCCTAAAAATCAGGGCCCAGGGGAGAATAAAGACAATCTCAATATCAAAAAGTATAAAAAATAAGGCTATTAAATAAAATTTTACAGAAAATGGGTGTCGCACACCCCCGGTAGGAAAGACACCACATTCGTAAGGCATCTGTTTGGTTGGATATTTACTTTTGGGACCTAAACTATGGGCAATTCCCATAAGCATAAGCACGAACAGGAGTGAAAAGAGTAGTAGAATAAAGATTGGTAAATATTGCATTGTCATATAGGTCGATACTCTAACTATTTGGATTTCCGGTAATACTAGAACAAAAACCTCTTATTTCACAATCTTAATTTAAGGAATTTTTAATAAAATTTTTAAAGTAGATTTTGACATAATTATTTGTATTAACTAGCTTCTCCATCGTGAAGACATCAATTATAGGTGGGGGATGTTGGGGAACCGCCCTTGGAGCACACCTGGCCAAAAAAGGGATTGAAACCCTTATATGGGCCAGAGAACCAGAGGTGGTATCCGCCATAAATAAACAACATTACAACCCAAAATATCTATCCGAATTTAAACTCCCTGAAAATCTGGTCGCCATAGGTGACTGTTCGAAAGCAATCAGGGAATCTAACATTATTGTACTGGCTATCCCCTCCCATGTTATCCGCCAGTTTCTTGAGTTAAATAAAAACAGCTTCCTACCTGGCCAGATTATCGTTGGCGCCGCTAAGGGCATAGAGGTTGATTCATTAAAGTCTATTTATGAGATAGTAGATGATATATTCCCTCCCAATTTAAAAATACAATATGCCTGCATAGCGGGACCTAGTTTTGCTAAAGAGGTTTTAGAAGAACAGCCTACGGCTGTTGTAATCGCGGGCAGAGATGCAAAAATCACGATAGAGATTCAAAAATTGATTAATTATAACTATTTGCGCGCATACAGAACATCCGATCTTATTGGCGCGGAGATGGGTGGCGCCCTAAAGAATGTCGTTGCTATAGCAACGGGTTTGGCCGACGGCATAGGTTTCGGCTTAAACACAAAAGCCGCCCTAGTTACGAGAGGGCTTTCTGAGATTCAAAAAATAGGGGTAAGAAGGGGTGCGAAGCCTGAAACGTTTCTCGGTCTATCCGGACTGGGAGACTTAATCTTAACCTGTTACGGAGAGCTTAGCAGAAACAGAACAGTTGGATTCCGGATTGGGAAAGGAGAGCGTCTTGAAGACATACTCTCTTCTTTGGGGCAGGTTTCCGAAGGAATAATTACAGCAAAATCGGCCTTTAATTTAATAGCAAAATTCGGTGTCGAAGCACCGATATTCAGCGAAGTTTATAAGATTCTTTATGAGAACAAACCCCACTTGAAATCCCTGCAGGATCTTTTGGACAGGGAACTGCGACCCGAGGCAAATGAATAAACATAAAATAGTAAAAGGGTTGGTCGGTTCTTCGGCCTCTTTTTATATAGCAAAAAAGTTACTAGAGAACGAGCTTCGGACACCTACCTTAATTGTTGTCCCTACCTTGAGAGACGCTGAAAATATCATTGAAGAACTTGAATTATTTCTGCCCCCGAACATATGTAACCTTATTATTTTTAAACCCTGGGACGTAAAACCCTACGATCTTCTTATCCCTCATAATTCGATCATCTCTGAAAGATTAAATGTTCTATGGCAATTATCGCACGGATCACCTGTTATCGTTGCGCCAATTGCCGCACTTCTGCAAAAAGTAATCCCCAAAAATATTTTGGAAAATTCTATAATAAAACTTGAAACAAATCAGACTATAAACATCAATGAATTTAAAAAGGGGCTTTTATCCCTGGGATACAGGCTTCAGGATCAGGTATTGAGCGGAGGGGATTTTTCAACAAGGGGAAATATAATTGATGTTTTTCCCCCCAATTCAAAGCTGCCAGCACGTATAGAACTCTTTGGTGATGATATTGAAATCATGCGCTTTTTCCATCCAGAGACCCAGATAAGCGATGAGGTTACAAATGAAATAATAATCATCCCGAATAGAGAAATTTTATTGACCGATCAATGCATAGAGCTCGCCGGCAGGAGAATAAAGGAAACGGCAGACTCTATAGGGATTCAAAAGTTGGAGCGGGATAAATGGCTATCTCAATTAAGAACTGGGATTCTACCAAGGGAGGCTGATCTATGGTCTCCTTTTTTCTTTGAGTCCCTTGATCACCCATTAGATTATTTACCAGATAGTGGAACACTCGTTACTGTCAATGAACCGAAAATAACTGAAGAGATTGAAAACTTTGAAGCTCTCTGCCGGGAGGGATTCGAAAAAGGGCTTAAAGACCTGAGGCTAGTACCGCCAAGGGAAAATTTCTATATCAACTCTAAAGAATTTGCCAAAAAGAGGTGCAATTTCCAAACAACCTTGCAGATTGAACCCTTAAAAAGGGAGGACTTAAAAGAGGGGGATTTGGTACTGACCTCTCCTCTTACCGGAATCTCGCCCGTTACGCATAGATCCGGGAAAGATCCCTTATCACCATTTATTAATCAACTTAAAAAATGGAAATATGACGGTAATCACATAATTATCATTAATCACACCAACGAACAGTTGAACCGCCTAAGAGAGATTCTCGATCTGCACAATTTTGACCTGAGGATAATCGATGCTCCAATACTCGATAGACTCAACTCACTAGGTGGCGGTGAAAAAATAATTTACGCAGCCCTCGGCTTTATTTCAAAGGGGTTTGAATACACCCCGGATCATTTAGTCTTTATAGCCGAGGAGGAAATATTTGGCGTAAGACGAAAACGTCGGGCACCAAAAGAATCACCCAATGCCGCTTTTTTTACATCTCTCGAAGAACTACAGGAGGGCGATTTAGTAGTACATCTTGAACATGGCATAGGGAAATATGGTGGCCTTCATCAAATAAAGCATGGGGGACAAAAACAGGAATTTCTTTTAATCACATATAAAGATGAAGACAGGCTTTATCTTCCGGTTCACCGGGTAAATCTCCTGCAAAAATACATAGGATACGGAAAAGAGAGACCACCTTTGGATCAGCTGGGTAGCCAGACATGGGATAAAAGAAGGAAAAAGGTCAAAAAGGGGGTTGAGGAATTAGCCCAGGAACTATTAAAGCTTTACGCACAGCGTGAAACGGCCAAGGGGTATAAATTTTCCGCTCCAGATAACTATTTTCTTGAATTTGAAAGTGAGTTCGAGTTTGAAGAAACCGAGGATCAGGCAGCGGCAATTGATGATGTTATAAATGACATGTGCCAAGGGAAGCCGATGGACCGGCTCATTTGCGGTGATGTCGGATATGGCAAAACAGAGGTCGCCATGCGGGCTGCCTTCAAGGCAGTATTTGACCATAAACAGGTCGCCGTAGTTTGTCCGACTACACTCCTAGCTTCTCAACACGAGAGAACATTTAAGGAAAGATTTGCGAGGTTTCCTGTCACCATTGAATTGCTAAGCCGATTTAGGACACTCTCGGAACAAAAAATAATATTGAAAAAATTATTTTCCGGCGAGGTGGATATTATTATTGGAACACATGCCATATTTTCCAGGAACGTAAAATTTAAAAATCTGGGTCTTGTGGTTGTTGATGAAGAGCAGAGGTTCGGGGTACGGCAAAAAGAGAAATTAAAGACATTAAGAACAGAGGTTGATGTTTTAACATTAACGGCAACACCAATTCCCCGTACACTTTCATTCACCCTCGGCGGGCTTAGAGATCTAAGCACAATAAATACACCACCAGCCGACAGACGCACGGTCCAAACGTTTGTTACGCCGTTCCATGAGGAGATAATAAGAAATTCCATCTTGGAAGAGCTCAAAAGAGGTGGTCAGATTTTTTTCGTCCATAACCGAGTACAGACCATTAATTCGGTGCTCAACATGCTCGAAAATATTGTTCCAGAAGCTAAATACGGCATTGCTCATGGTCAACTTCCGGAGAGAACGCTGGAAAAAGTAATGGCTCAGTTTCTAAATGGGGAAACCGATGTTTTGATTTGTTCAACAATTATAGAATCAGGGTTGGATATTCCAACCGCAAATACCTTGATAGTAAACAGGGCAGACACCTTTGGTCTTGCGCAGCTCTACCAACTTAGGGGCAGGGTCGGAAGAGCAAAGGATCAGGCCTTCGCATATTTTTTAATTCCATCTGATCAGACAATTACGGAAGAGGCTCAAAAAAGGCTTGAGGTGCTTGAAAGATATACCGATTTCGGTTCTGGATTTAGAATTGCTTCTCATGATTTAGAAATCAGGGGAGGGGGGGATATTCTCGGAAGGGAGCAATCTGGACATATTTCAGCAATCGGATTTGAGCTCTACACAAAGCTACTAAACGAAGCCATTAAAAACCTACAGGGCGCAAAACTTGAATCAATAATTGAACCAGAGATTCATATAAATGTAACCGCACTTCTCCCGGCATCCTATATTCCTGAAACCAGAGGAAGATTAACCGTCTATAAAAGACTCGCCTTGGCGTCCAACGACGACGATCTTGAAAGGCTATCTGCCGAACTTAAAAACAGATTTGGTGAAATCCCAATTGAAACAAAAAATCTTATTTCTATTATGCAAATCAAGACCAGATTACAAAAACTTCGCGCAAACTCAATCACGGAAACCCCCGAGGGCATTATATTGGAACTTGACCACTCAACTAAAATCTCATCCGAAAAGGTAATGAAATTAATTTCTAAAATGCCGCGTAAATATCAGCTAAAACCAGCCAGCAGACTAGCCATAATTATGGAAAAGAGTAATCCGGAAACCATTAAAAACGAGCTAGATATACTCTTGCAAACGTTGTTATAGGTAGTATGATTCCCAAATTAGGTTAAATTTCTATTCGGAGCGAAAGATGAAAAATCTTGCGATTATAGTTCTAATTACTATCCCTTTTCTGGGTGCCTGTAAGGGTAAGGAAAATACCTTTTCTCTTGCTACCAAGGGATCATCCGGAACTACGCTGGCCAAAGTAGGCAATGAAAAAATAGGCTCAGATCAATTTGTCGTTTTATATGACAAAGTACAGGCGGGAAGGCCTTTTGGCGCTGTTTCAAAAGAAGATTTCCTCAGGGAGCTTGTCAGACTTGAGCTGGGAGCACTTGAAGCAATGAAGGAAAAACTAGACCAGGAACCCGAGGTGGAATTTCAATTAAAGGCAACCCTAACACAGGCGCTTCTTCAAAAACATCTTTCGGAAAAGGTTAAAAATATCAATGTTACAGACACTGAGATGAAGGATTATTATGATAAAAATCCTCAGATCAGGGCCAGCCATATCTTACTTCGTGTTCCGCCAAACGCTGATCAAAAAAGCCAGGACGAAATCGAGAAAAAAATAGGCACTATTTATAAACAAGCGATCGCAGACAAGAAGTCTTTTCCTGAGCTCGCAAAAAAATACTCCGAAGATCCCACTGGAAAAAGAGGAGGGGATCTCGATTACTTCTCGAAAGACAGGATGGTTCCCGCATTTTCCGAAGCCGCCTTTTCCCTAAAAGAGATCGGTGACGTCAGCCAGCCTGTTAAAACCCAATTTGGCTGGCACATTATACAACTTACAGGCAAACGAGGCTTTAAAGATGCGGACAAAAATATTATCAGGCAGACACTTCTTGCGGAAAAACGCAAAAAAGTTGTTGAGGATTATTTTTCGTCCCTCGAGCAAAAATTTAAAACGACTATCTTTAAAGATAAATTAGAGTCTCTCAACACCACACCTCCTCCACAGCCCAAATGAGCTTTTAGATGAGGATTAAACTACTTTTACTTTTGGGATCATTTTTAATCTTCCTATCTGTGGACGCTGATGCCAGAATCATTGACCGCATTGTTGCTATTGTCGGGAAGGAGCCTGTAACCCTCTCGGAGCTAAACAAGTTTCAGGAAAGACTTAAGCAGGCCCCCCCTGAATTAACCCAGAATGGGCAAATTCTACAGGACAAAAAAAGGGTCTTAGAGCTTCTTGTCGAGCAAAAAATTTTTCAGAGTGAGATAAAACGCCTGGGGCTTGGGGCTTCTGACAAAGAGGTAAAAGCTGAAATTGAATCGATTAGAAATCGCCTCAATTTAAATGACAAAGAATTAAGGGAGATGCTGAAAGAGCGGGGAACAACCTACGATGTCTATAAAGATTATCTAAAACAACAGATTGAACAGAGGCGTTTAATATCCCAGGAGATAAGATCAAACGTTTCTGTGTCTAAAGAAGATATAATAAACTACTATCAGCAAAATGTTGCCAAGGCGGCGCCGTCAATAGAATTTCACGCAAGGCATATATTTTTACAAGCCACCCCTGCCAACGAACTTGAAGTCAGGA
>MGRR01000108.1:4178-7004 GCA_001798265.1 Deltaproteobacteria bacterium RIFCSPHIGHO2_12_FULL_43_9 | reverse complement strand
TGGTTCAGTCTTGAGCAAGTTATCCCAGAATTTCAAAACGCGGTAAAAAAACTGCGCCCCGGGGACATATCAGATCCATTCAGAACGGCACAAGGTATCCACGTTTTGCAATTATTAGACATGAGACAACCTCCCCCACCTCAACTGGACGAAAGAACTAAAGATAGAATACAAAACATCATCTATCAGGAGAGGATAGGTGTTGTATTAAACCAATGGATACAAAGTAAAAAACGTCCAGAAGATGGTTATTATATCGAGATAATGCTTTAAGAATTATGAAAAGAACAATAAAAGTCGGAATCTCACTTGGCGATCCAATGGGGATTGGCCCGGAGGTATCCGCGAAAGCACTGAGCATACAGTTATATCCTGCTTCATTTGTACTTTATGGAAATAAATCCTCTTTTGATGGGGCATGCCGCATCTGCAATCTAAAACCATCTTTTGATGGTTTTAATGATTTTGAAAAACCCATAGAAGCCTTAAGATCTGCCACTTTGGATATTCTGGACGGAAAACTCGATCTGCTTGTCACCGCCCCTTTAAGCAAGGAAGCCGCACGGGTTGAAGAAAAGGATTTCAGTGGACACACGGAATTTCTCGCACGTTTATCCTCTGTAAAAAAGGCAACAATGATGTTCGTCGCCAGTGATCTAAAGGTAAGCCTGGTAACAACACACATACCGTTGTGTGAGGTTCCTAAAAGAATAAATGCTGAACTGCTTTCGCTAACAATTGAACATACCAACCATGCATTAAAGAATTTATGGGGTATAGAGAATCCCAGAATCGCAATTTGCGGGATTAACCCCCACGCAGGCGAAAATGGCCTATTTGGAAACGAGGAAATAAATGTAATACACCCCACGATTCATAATCTTAACTCGAAGGGATTTAATCTTCTTGGCCCTTTTGGTGCTGATACGATTCTCACCCCTGCTAGAAAAATTTTATATGACGCGGTTGTTTCGAATTTTCATGATCAACTACTCCCCGCAATCAAGTCACATGCTACATCTGTTAACCTGACCCTGGGACTTCCGTTCATCAGAACCTCGGTAGATCATGGGGTTGGATACGATATTTATGGGAAAAATCTGGCAAATCCTTCAAGTATGATCGAGGCAATATCCCTGGGCATAAAACTTGCCAACAGAGAGTCACATTAATGATTATTCCTGAGCACATATTTAGAATGTACGACATCCGGGGCAAGGCCGAAAAGGAGCTTTCTGAAAATCTCAGCTACGCCCTCGGAAATGAATTTTCCAAATTAATTCCGACCTCATATCCTAAACGCATTGTTATAGGGAGGGATTGCCGCTTAACGTCCAAAGCATACTCGGACGCATTAACTGAGGGCTTAAGGGACGCAGGTATAGATGTTTTAGATATTGGAATGGTTCCAACGCCTTTGGTTTATTACTCACTTTTTCAAAGAAAAGTAGGCGGTGGGATTATGATTACAGCCAGTCATAATCCACCAGAAGATAATGGCTTTAAACTCTCCATCGGCCAAGACTCTCTTTATGGGGAATATATTCAAACCCTTGGTAGAATGATAAAAAATCCCTCCCGTATTTGTAAAAACCTCAAGGGTTCTCTTGAATTTGAAGATATATCTTCGGACTATATACATTTTATCAAAAACAATATCTTTATTGATAAAAAAATTTCTACTGTAATAGATGCCGGGAATGGCGCCACATCAAATATCGCCCCAAGGCTATTCGGGGCATTAGGTTTAAAGCCTGTAACCCTATTTTGTACTCCTGATGGTACCTTCCCCAATCATCACCCTGACCCAACCAATCCATCTTCCCTAATTTCTTTAATTGAAACGGTAAAAACAAATTCCTCTGACATTGGATTTTCCTTCGACGGGGATGGGGATAGAATCGGGGTGGTTGACAAAGATGGCAGAATCTACTGGGGGGATGAGCTGTTAATCCTTTTTGCCAGAGACATTCTTAATAAAAGAAAAGGAGCTACGGTTATTTCGGAGGTTAAGGCGTCGGAAAGATTATTTAATGAAATCATGAGGCTTGGTGGCAATCCACTAATGTGGAAGACGGGACACTCTCTGATAAAATCCAAGATGAAAGAAACGAAGGCATTGCTTGCGGGCGAAATGAGTGGTCATATATTTTTTGCCGACCGGTATTTTGGATATGACGATGCTCTTTATGCCGCTGCCAGGTTGTCGGAATTGATCTCCAATTCAAGTGCTTCAATTTCAGAACTCATTACTGGATTGCCTAAAGCATTTGTCACACCCGAAATCCGTATCAATTGTGAAGATAAGGAAAAATTTTTCATCGTAAACAAAGTTAGGGATCATTTCACAAAACTCTACCCGGTGAATAACATTGACGGTGTGCGCATCTCCTTTAGCGATGGTTGGGGGCTTGTCCGCGCGAGCAACACCGGACCAGCGCTTGTTTTGCGCTTCGAAGCAAAAACAAAAGAACGCCTCGAGGAAATAAAACAAGAGGTTGAGGGGGTTTTAGTTGAAGCCTCTCGGGGATAAAATTGTTGTCGTCGGCGCAAGGGAGCACAATCTAAAAGATTTCACTGTCGAAATCCCCAGAGATAAATTTATCGTAATCACAGGGGTGTCAGGATCCGGAAAAAGTTCTTTGGCATTCGACACAATATACGCGGAAGGGCAACGAAGATTTGTGGAAAGCCTCTCGGCATATGCCAGACAGTTTCTGGAACAGATGAAAAAACCAGAAGTGGATTATATCGATGGGCTTTCACCATCCATATCCATTGATCAATATTCGATTTCCGTGAATCCAAGGTCAACCGTGGGAACAA
>MGRR01000108.1:0-4085 GCA_001798265.1 Deltaproteobacteria bacterium RIFCSPHIGHO2_12_FULL_43_9 | reverse complement strand
GGGAATTTATCAAAAAGAGTTATTACAATACCGGAACAGGGGATTTTCAAAAATTTATATAGATGGCAGTATACACGATCTTTCAATGACCATAACGCTGGAGCGCCACAAAAAACACGATCTCGATTTGGAGATAGACAGAATTGTTGTAAAGCCATCTATAGCGGAAAGGCTCTACGAATCCACCATTTTAGCGCTCCGTGAAGGAGGTGGCTTTTTAAAGATATTACTACCAGATGAAGGGAAGACATATAACTTCAGTGAAAAAGCGGCATGTACTGCATGTGAAATCAATTATCCGGAAATCGAACCCCGATCTTTTTCATTTAATTCCCCTTATGGTGCCTGTCCCAAATGCGCTGGATTGGGAGTCGAGGAGGTGTGCGACTCCGTTTTTGAAGATTTTAATGTTTGTTCAATGTGTAATGGTAGTAGATTAAGAAAGGAATCTTTATACATTAAGATCCATGGACATAACCTTCCAGAACTTTGTGCTCTTTCTCTCACATCATTAAAGAATGTTATTTCTACATGGACATTCGACCCTTTTGAACAAGGGATCGCTCAACCGATTATCAGCGAGATTACACAGCGGCTAAATTTTTTAAACAATGTTGGGCTATCATACTTGTCCTTAAATAGAGATGTAAGATCGCTTTCTGGCGGAGAAGGACAAAGAATCAGGCTTGCTGGTCAGATTGGGAGCTCCCTTACCGGAATACTGTACGTGCTTGATGAACCAAGTATAGGCCTTCACCAAAGAGACATCGGGCGGCTATTAAATACTCTTAAGCAATTAAGGGATAACGGAAATACCGTAATTGTTGTTGAACATGACGAAGAAACCATCAGGTCTGCAGATTTCATGATTGATATAGGCCCCGGCGCCGGAACGCACGGGGGAGAACTTTTGGCTGCCGGAGAACCAAAAGAGCTGGCACAGAACCCAAAGTCGATAACCGGAGAATACCTTTCGGGTAGAAAAAAAATTACATTTCAACAGAAGAGAAAATCGTCTTTTGGTTCCAATATAACAATTAAAAACGCACGGATTCACAATTTAAAAGGAATAGATGTTCTTCTTCCTTTGGGTTCTTTAACCTGCATTACAGGTGTTTCCGGCTCTGGAAAAAGCAGTTTGGTTTTGGATACTTTATATGAAAATGTAAAAAGAATCTTAAATAAATTAAAACCCGATTTTAGTATTATCGATTCAATTGAAGGACTGGAACAGATCGATTCCATAATTAAGGTTGATCACTCTCCGGTCGGAAGAACACCCCGCTCGAACCCGGCCACCTACTCCAACTTATTCTCTGATTTACGTAGTTTATTCGCGCAGGTTCCGGAATCTAAGCTTCGTGGTTATAAATCAAGTAGGTTTTCTTTTAATGTTCCCGGCGGAAGATGTGAAACCTGTAAAGGCGATGGTTCATTAAAGATCGAGATGAATCTTCTTCCCCCGGTATTGGTTGAATGTGAAACCTGTGAGGGAAAACGGTATTCAAAAGAGACCCTGGAAATTTTATACAAAAATAAAAATATTTCGGAAATACTTAATCTTACAGTAGAAGAGGCCCTTGTTTTATTCAAGAATATTCCAGGCGCCAGAAGGAGGCTTGAGCTGCTGAACGATGTTGGCCTTGGATATATCCGTCTGGGACAATCGTCACCAACACTCTCTGGTGGTGAAGCTCAGCGGTTAAAATTGGCACGCGAACTCAGTAAACGATCTACGGGAAAAACTATCTATATATTAGACGAGCCCACTACCGGTCTTCATTTTGCAGACATTGAAATGCTTCTAAAAATACTTTTTAGACTCAGGGATAGCGGCAATACAATTATCGTAATCGAACACAACCCCGACGTAATAAGGTCATCAGATTATATAGTTGATTTGGGCCCGGAGGGGGGCGACGATGGCGGCTATATAGTCGGCACTGGTACCCCCGAAGAATTATCCGGCAATAGAAATTCGTACACCGGGAAATATCTCGCTAAATAACGCAATATTATTAAACTTTTCCAGTTAAAATAATCGCTATGACAAATGACAGAATTACCAATGATTCTATCATTGCCAATCCCAAAATCATTGGGGTCTGAATTTTATCCTTCGCCCCAGGATTTCTTGCGATCCCTTCCAGGGCGGAAGCAACTGCCCTACCCTGTCCTAACCCTCCACCCAGGGCCGCGATTCCAACGGCCAATCCAGAACCTATTGCAACCAATGCTCCAGCCCCACCACCGCCCGCCTCTTCAGCAAAGGCCAATATTGGGAAAAGCCAGGCTGCTAACCCTGCTATCATTACTCCTGATAATTTTCTGGCAGTCGACATTTATATCCCTCCTTTAATGCTCATGTGAAATAGCAAAAGCAATATATACGGTTGATAATAAAGTAAATATAAAAGCCTGAATAAATGAAACAAACAGGCCCAATGCAAAAAATGGTATTAATATCAGAGTTGGGATTACCGCCGATATATAGCCTAAAATTGGATGAATACTTTGGGCCGCATTATAAATATTCATTCCAATTTCGTTAAAAACAAGCAGCACAATATGGTCACCCGTCATATTTCCAAAAAGACGCAAACTGAGCGCCAAGGGTCTTATCATATGTCCCATGAATTCAATCACGATAAATAATGGGGCCAGAACAATAATTGGTCCCGTAAAATGCTTCAAGTATCCCCATCCATGCTCTCTTATTCCAAGATAGTTGTAGTAGACGAATATTGTAATCGCGCAAGCATAGTTTGTATTTATAAATGTGGTAGATGTAATACTGCCAGGAATTATTCCCAAAAGATTCGAGGTAAGTATATATATAAAAATTGTTCCTATTAAGGGGATATAAGGTTTCCCAGCCGGACCGATTACGGAAATTACCAGATTTCCAAGCTTTTCTACAATTATATCCCAAATGCCAACCAGCGTAAATCTGGATGGAGGAAAAAGTGGATTCTCTCTCTTTTTGAGTCCCCTATATCCCATGAGGGCAAGGGTCGTTAAAATAAGCAATACCGTTACACTTCCAACCATGTGGTGAAAGGCGGAGGGTATCTCCTTAATCAGTGGAATCAATGAAAGCCATGTAAATGCGTGACCATGATCCATATAAATTAAATTTCAACCATTCCTTGGTGTTGAAAAAGTCCAAAAGATTACTTCAATAACCAATCCGCCGAAAAAGGAAAAAAATCCAATCATTAATGGGATAATCGGTAATTTAAAAATAAAATAACCAGCCGACAACCCCCCGAAAAGAATGAGGAATTTTAACCCCAATACGGCAAGCGCTTTATAGTCGAAACCGAGACTTACGGTCAAGAGTCTTGATATAAACATATATAACAACCAAAAATTTACTACGGAAACAACCCCACCATACAGAATCGCAATAGGCCAGAGTCTTTCACTGCTCATTTCCCACCCGGCTACCGCTGCAATTAACATAACTACAACCGTAGATAAAATAAATCTATTGATCGCAAATCCCTTTTCCATTTTACTACCTAATTACCTCCCTCTGCGTTTTACCCTTTTTTCCAGCCTTGCAATTCTATGTGTTATTATGGGCTGGTTAGGATATTGTTGTTTTATTAATTTATATATGGATATTGCTTCTTTTAATTTGTCTTCTTCTTCCAAACAATTGCCCATTCCAAATCTCGCGAACACCGTCGTTTCATCTCCGGGATATTTCTTAATCACTTCCCCAAAATACTTCAGTGCCCTAGAGTAGTCCTCCTGTAAGTATAATATGTTTCCCATTTGATATAATGTACGTGGCATTATCGGCGATCTCGAAAAAGAAGATAAGATAAAATTAATTTCCTGTTTTGCTTTTTCATATTTTTCCATATTAATGTAGTTTTCTGCTATTTTTAACCTAATATCCGGTTCTTTTTTATGCTGCGGGAAAAGTTCTAAAATCTTGTGGTATGTATCAATTGCCTTTTCATGCCTTTTTAAATGACTCTCGTAAATCTCAGCTACCCTCAGGTAAATATCAAATTTTGCGTTATCATAAATAGCAACCTTTAATCTCTCTTCGTTGGCCCAGATTGCCGTTT
>MGRR01000107.1:9345-12219 GCA_001798265.1 Deltaproteobacteria bacterium RIFCSPHIGHO2_12_FULL_43_9 | reverse complement strand
GCTGCGTTAGTGTGCCAACTATATGTTATTACTATAAAAAATAGTGTATTTACACTATTGTTTGGTTTGTTTTATAATATGCTTAAGATGGAACATGTCATAGAAAAGTTGAGATCTGTCTTTAAAGAACTCGATGGGAGGATATCGCTTCTAAACCAAAAAAAGTTGCGGGATGGATCTCCAACGATAGCTAAAACGGAAATCATCTTATTGGGACAAACCAGCCTATTGGTAAATGAAAAGGTGTCAGCGATTCTTACCTTGGCTCAAACCGCGGATATTGATGCAAAACTCAATATGGAATACGGGGTAAAGCAGGAGTTTAAATTAATATTAAAAAAACATAGATTGATCTACGATGAGGATAGCAATTTAGTCTGGATTCCTCCAGGATCAAAATTCGAAGAGGTTTTAAATCATAAAAATGTTCTGGTAAAAGCGATTGATGCTGAATCGGCCCTTGTAAGTAAGGCCGTTAAATCACCCGGAAAAAATAAACAACTCATAAGGCAAGCGATCGCTTCCAGAAAATTTCGGGGATTAGTTGAACGGATATTAAAAAATGGTGGAAATCTTGAGGTTTTCGCAAATGACTAAAGATAGATTATTAAAAAAAATCGAAAAAAAAGCCATCATTGATGAAAAACATAGGTGGGATACCCGATTTTTACAAACTATGGGATTTCTAGTCGCAAGAGGGTTTCTTAAAACGAATCAAAAAATTACTTCCCTACCTAATATACGAGTAAATATAGAAAATGCTCTTTGGGCTGGAAAAAATGTTGAACCCCGAATTCTAGAAGTTTTACCTGCGGCAATTTTAAGGTTTCCCAGGAATTTTGACGTGGATATCAATAACTATCCGGAAATTGTAAGAGCCATTAAGAAAATTAAACTCAATGTAGATTTAGAAGAAGATGAATTATATGGTATTCCATTAAAAAAGATGGTGCCATGGGTAAATCTTCCGTTGCCAGATAGGAGAACTAAACCTTACGATGAAAGAAAGGAGATGAAGACTTTTAGATTCAAACGTAGCACTATAACTTTACTTAAGAGTATCGCCAGCCATAAAGGTATTTCAGAAACCGAGGTTGTAGAAAATTTAATTAATTTTTCCAAAAGTAATCTCAAATAACAAAATCGGTTGGATCAAGTGGTCTTTGAGCCTTTTAAAATCCTTGACCGCCTCCTTGTTGTGTGTAAAAGACAAGCATAACACTCTGCTCGAGGACAAAATGCTTGTAATCACCTTTTTAGGCATTATCGAATCACACCGGCAGGGGCATCTGTTTTTTAAAAATATAAAATACTTTTTAGTCAGGAGTATGCCATGAAAACCGGGAGTACCGCGTACTACGCTTTTTACCTCCTGGTTTTTTTTTCTGTGGCTGTTCCCAGTGTTTCATTCGCAGCGGCAACTGTTTCACCTGCTCCTAAAAAAATAAAATGTATGGAGTGTCACGAGGCTGCGGTTTCCGCGTTTACCCGTGAGAATCATCATTTTAAGGCATGGGGTGGAAACCTGGATGAATCCTCTTGCTCCGTTTGCCACGGCGGTGTTGAAGCGCATCTTAAAAATCCCTCAAAGGAGTCAATCATTACCTTCGGAAAGGGATCAAAGCAGGCGCTGGGTGAACAGAATCAACAGTGCCTGGCCTGCCATGCTGATTCAAAAACGGTAGCTTTCTGGAACACCAGTATTCATAAGAACAGCGGGCTATCGTGCGCTGCGTGCCATGAGATGCATAAGGGAAGGGATGCGATTAAACCAGCGGTTGCCACCTGTTACCAATGTCATCGGGACATTAAGGCTAAAATGCTTCGCTCCAGTCACCATCCCGTGAGGGAGGGTAAAATGCACTGCAGCAGTTGTCACAATCCACATGGGACAGTTACCAAACACAACCTCAAAGAGGACGGGAACCAGCTCTGCTATACCTGTCACGCGGATAAACGCGGCCCATTCCTTCATGAACACCCTCCCGTCGAGGAAAACTGCTCGATCTGCCATGACCCTCATGGCAGCAGGCACATGAAATTGATGAAGCAGAAGCTTCCAACCCTTTGTCAGGATTGTCATGACTGGTCGTTCCACCCCGGAACACCCTACGATCTTGAAACAAGTTTTGGCGGTACCAACCCAAGCGCCCGGGTTGTTGAGCGTGGTTGTCTTGATTGTCACTCCAGGATCCATGGAAGCTACGCACCAACTAACCCAGGGAATGGAACGAATAGTGGAAGGTCTTTTGTGAGGTAGGTGGGACCTTTTAGGGGGATAGAGATGAAGCAAAACCTTTTCGTAATACTTTTTATTTCGCACTCCTTGTTTTTTGCTTCCGTAGCAACTGCAGATTTGAAAGCCCAGCAACCGACCCAAAACGTAGTGCAAAAGACAGAAACTGAAGCGCCTTCTAATTCCGCCACTCCCACGAATGAAGAAAAGGGTTTGTTCTGGAGATTTCTGCCAGAGGGTGAATGGTTGGCAATCGGGAATCTGGGGGGACGTTGGGTTGACGATGAAACCGAAAGTGCCCGCTTCAATGAATATAGGGATATAACTGACTGGGTTTACGGAAGCCTTTGGGGATTTTACAACAAGGATAATCGTTATTTTAATTTAACTGCCATAGATATTGCGCGAGACGACCAGTTTTACAAACTAAGTGGCGGGGGATATCAAGACTCCAAATATGAAATATATTATGATCAGCTTCCGCACCTTTATTCGTTTCACGATAGAACCATTTATACTGCCGGGCTAGGTACCTCTTTTTTAACATATGTAAATCCAACAAACGCAGGAGGAGCCGGCTTTGTACCTAACGTTCCGACCGATTCCAATACATGGAACCGATTTGAATATGTAACATC
>MGRR01000107.1:6497-9265 GCA_001798265.1 Deltaproteobacteria bacterium RIFCSPHIGHO2_12_FULL_43_9 | reverse complement strand
ACCTCTCAGACGGCCACCGTGTCACCACAGGGACACGTTATTGAGTATCCGGAGCCAATAGATTTTTCTACAACAAACGTTTTTTCCTCATTCGATTATAAGTGGGACAATCTATTTACCTCTTTGGATCTTTACTACAGTAATTTCACCAATGACATTGATTATATTACGTGGCGGAATCCATTTGTTACCACCCAGATCCTCAATGAGGTTAGTTCAATAGCTCCGGATAATGACTATTTTAAAATCGATCTCAAAGGTACACTAAGGGAGATCCCCATTTTTGATTCCTCATTCGCTTTCAAAGGTAGTTATGCATTTCTCCTTAACGAAATGGGGGTTTTAAATACCATCGCTGACTATACGCCCCACAGCAACGTAGGAATGCCGACATACCTGACTACGACTCTTCTCCTGAATCGTCCTACCTTTGAGGGTAATATTGCCTATTGGAACGCCTCGGGAATTTTAACATCCAATCCGTTAAAAAATTTGGATACCAGGGTCTGGGCTATAAGCACCATAAAAGAGAATCATTCGACACCGATAACGTTTACTGATGCCAGTACGGCTACCTCTTCTACCTCGGAGTCTATATTCCAGTATGTGAAGCTAAATACAGGGGTAAAGGCCGGTTATAACCTTCCGGGTAAAAATAGACTTACTGCCGGGTACGATCTTCACTGGATTAACAGGGCACATCGACCAGATGTGCAAGCGACGACGGACAACAAGGTAGAAGCGGATTTAAGAAACACTTATTTTGATTTCCTTACATTAAAATTAGAATACTCTTTTGCCGAGAGAAACTCGACCTTTACTGTTGACCCTGCATTTAATGGGACCGGTCCGACTGCGAATAATGGTTGGATCAACAGGTTTTTTAGAAAATTTGATGTATCCGACAGAAAACAAAACATTGCCACTATTGGAGTCGAATTGTACCCCTGCGATAACCTTGATATCGGCCTTGAATATGCCTTTAAGCGCAATCGCTATTACGGCCTGGCGCTTGGGAGACTTAAAGATAGGATGAATGCCGGGTACGCGGACGCGACATACACGATTCCACATTTTGCTACAATTACCGGCTACTTTAGTCTGGAAAATCTGAAAACAGAGGCCTTGCGCAGAAGATTTGGTTCCACCAATTCCGCAGATCCCAATACACCACCCACTACCGCTGCTTATAATTGGGGTTCGGATATTCACGACGATGGATATGCATATGGAGTGATTCTAGAGATGCCTTTTCTTGACGACAGGCTCGATTTCATTGGCTCATGGGAATTTGAGAAATCAAGAGGATCGATCGCGTTCTTCCCGCAGAACAATATTGTGACGCTGGTTAATGTAATCAACCGCTACGACAGCTATAGAAAGAATCTCCTGCAGGTGAAAGGGATCTATAACCTGACCAAGCGGCTAACAACCACCCTTGGTTATATGTTCGAGCGATTTAACTTGTATGATTATCTCTTCGACGGGTACGAGTTTTTTGGCGTACCAAGCAACGGCAGCCAGTGGTTCCTGACCGGCGCCTATAATGATCATGATTATTCAGTGAGTGTAATCTTTGCCGAGGCGTCTTATATTTTTTAGTTAATCGGCTGCCCCACTCTCTATCCTCTAAAAAGTGTTACTGTACGTTCGTTATCGACCTGAAAAAATTGGGGTGAGCGACGGGTTTTGAACCCGCGACCCCGGGAGTCACAGTCCCGTGCTCTACCAGCTGAGCTACGCTCACCATAAATTGCAGATTCCGGCTTTCGCCGGAATGACATCCTTTCGCCGGAATGACACTTGTTTGTATTATATAGGATTGGAACGAGTCAAATGAAAAAGTTTTTTTACCTTATTTTAGGTATTGAAGGAATCCGAACAATTCCCGAGGCTGGGACTGGACTGGTGCTACTATTAATAATATAAAGTGCTGGAGATTTCATTTGGCTTCGTTAATCCTGGACAGATAGAATTTTATTATGGATACAGTCCTACTCTCTCGTCTTCAGTTCGCCTATACAATAGCTTTTCATTATATTTTCCCTCAGCTTACTATTGGGCTTGGATTACTCCTTGTGTTTATGGAGGGGATGTACCTTAGAACGAAAAATCCGGCTTATGAGGTAATGACAAGGTTTTGGGTAAAGGTTTTTGGTCTATGTTTTGTCGTCGGTGTAGCCTCGGGCGTAGTAATGGAATTCCAATTTGGAACTAACTGGGCGACGTATTCGCGCTTTGTCGGTGAAGTTTTCGGGAGTCCGTTGGCGGCTGAGGGGATCTTTGCCTTCTTTCTGGAGTCTACCTTTTTGGGTCTCCTTATCTTTGGCTGGGATAAGGTAAGCCCCAGGTGGCATTTCTTTTCAACGATAATGGTTGCCCTTGGGGCGCACATGAGCGCTGTCTGGATTCTTGTTGCGAACTCTTGGCAACAGACACCGGCGGGGCATCGCATAGTGGAGAGAGGGGGACAATTTAGGGCTGAGATTGTGGATTTCTGGGCAATGGTTTTTAACCCATCTACTTTTGATCGTGTTACGCACACTGTACTTGGTACGTGGCAGGCTGGGGCTTTTTTGGTATTGAGTGTGGGGGCATTTTATCTGTTAAAGAAAAGGCATATTGAGTTTGCGAAATCTTCGATAAAGATTGCGTTAGTGGTGGCCGCATTTTCTTCCATTATGCAGTTGGTGACCGGACATCAAAGCGCGCAGGTTGTTGGGGAATATCAGCCTGCGAAACTTGCTGCCTTTGAAGGGCACTACAGT
>MGRR01000107.1:4034-6465 GCA_001798265.1 Deltaproteobacteria bacterium RIFCSPHIGHO2_12_FULL_43_9 | reverse complement strand
GGCTGTTAAGCTTCCTCGTCCATGGAAACTTCCATGAGCCGGTAAAAGGGCTTTTGTCATTTCCATCCGATGAGCGTCCTCCGGTAGGTTTAGTCTTTCAGTCGTTTCATCTGATGGTTATGATTGGAATGTCATTAATACTGCTCTCTATGCTGGGTGTTGTGTTTTGGTGGACTGGTACACTTTTCCAAAAGAAATGGATGTTGGTTCTGTTTGTTTTTTCTGTTCTTTGTCCGCAGATTGCCAATCAGGCCGGTTGGATATCAACCGAGGTTGGAAGACAGCCATGGGTTGTGTATGGAATTTTAAAAACCGCGGACGCTGTTTCTAAAACATTGTCATTCCAGGAGGTTTTGGTTTCTTTCATAATGTTTGGGATTGTTTATCTGTTGCTCTTTTTTGTATTTTTGTACCTTCTGACGGAGATGGTTTTGAAGGGGCCAGGGACAAGTGGATAACTTTATGTTCGACCTCAATAGTATCTGCTTTATCCTGATATTCTTTTTTATTACGGGATACGCCATTTTAGATGGTTTTGATCTGGGTGTTGGGATACTTCACCTTTTTACGAAGAGGGATGAGGAACGACGCATCTTGTTCAATACTATTGCCCCTGTTTGGGACGGAAATCTTGTCTGGCTGGTCACACTCGGCGGTGCGCTATTTGCTACGTTTCCCATGGCTTACGCGACTATACTTTCCGGTTTCTACCTCGATTTCATGGCTCTGTTGATGGGATTATTCTTTCGTGCCGTGTCGATTCATTTTAGAAGCAAAAAGGAATGGAAATGGTGGAGAATGGTGTGGGATGTAGCCTTTTCTTTTAGTAGCGCGTTGGTGAGTTTTCTTTTTGGGCTTGTATTGGGAAACCTGGCGCTCGGTGTTCCGCTGGATTCCTCCCATGAGTTTGTCGGTACCTTCGGGAGTTTATTTAATCCATATTCGGTCATTGTCGGTTTAACCGTAGTTTCACTGTTTTCTATGCATGGAAATCTCTATTTGCTTTTAAAAACGAAGAATCAATTTAATCAAAAGATTCGTTCCTGGGCGAAATATACAATCTCGTTTTTCATTCTCACCCTGATTGCGACAATATTGTTTTCTCACATCTATCTTGATAGCTCCTCTCGGGGTTTCCTTGGGAGTGAGTGGTATTTTATTCTACTGGCCATTGCGTTTCTCTCAATTCTATATGTTATTCGTGAGGTGTATTTAAAAAGAGAGGGTAGGGCGTTTGTTGCGTCGTGTTTAACAATAGTGGTGCTTACCGCGGCCTATGCCGTTGGCACGTATCCTTACCTGGTTTTTTCTTCGTTGAATGTTGAACACAGCCTTTCAATTTATAACGCGGCCTCTTCTTCGAAGGCTCTGGGGATAATGCTTGTAATGGCAATCATCGGTATGCCACTTGTAATAATCTATTCAATTGCAATTTATAGAGTGTTTAGAAAAAAGGTGGATGTAACAACCGGCGGTTATTAATTAGTAGATCATTTCATAAATTTTGCATATTTTCGTCATCCCGACGAAAGTCGGGATCTAAGATTCCGGCTGGAGCCTGTACTCCGTGAAAACGGGGTGCCGGAATGACAAAACTTTTGAGACGCTCTATTAGTTTATAGCCTTATTCATTCTGCTCTCTATAAGCTCTTCAACGATTTGTGGGTTCGCGAGGGTTGAAGTGTCTCCGAGCTCTTCACATCTGTCCTCGGCGATTTTTCTCAGGATTCTGCGCATGATTTTCCCCGATCTTGTTTTTGGAAGCCCTGATGTCCACTGAATGAGATCAGGTGAGGCAATCGGTCCGATGATTTTTCGTACATGCTGGATAAGCTCTTTCCGTAATGCCTCGGAGGGTTCTTTTGAATTTCCAAGCGTAACATACGCGTATATTCCCTGTCCCTTTATCGGGTGAGGATATCCTACGACTGCCGATTCGATTACATCATGATGATGGTCCAGGGCGCTCTCTATCTCTGCCGTGCCTATTCTATGTCCCGAGACATTGATTACATCGTCTACCCTTCCTGTTATCCAGTAATATCCGTCTTTATCTCTTCTGCATCCATCTCCCGTGTAAAAATATCGTGATTTTTCAGTGAAATATGTTTCAATAAACTTTTGATGATTCTTATAAACGGTTCTCATCTGTGCCGGCCAGCAATCCGCGATATAGAGTGCGCCTTCTCCCTCACCCTCTATCTCTTTTCCATTTGGATCGAGAATTACAGGTTTGATACCGAAAAATGGAACGGTTGCTGAGCCAGGTTTCAGGTCAGTGGCGCCAGGGAGTGGAGATATTAGAATGCCGCCTGTCTCTGTCTGCCACCATGTGTCAACTATGGGGCACCTCTTTTCACCGACAACCTCATAATACCAGAGCCATGCCTCGGGGTTTATTGGTTCACCAACCGTGCCGAGGATCCGAAGG
>MGRR01000107.1:1703-3970 GCA_001798265.1 Deltaproteobacteria bacterium RIFCSPHIGHO2_12_FULL_43_9 | reverse complement strand
TTTTTTGACCGGTTCATCCCCATCCCTCATCAGGCTTCTGATGGCTGTGGGTGCTGTATAGTAGATTGTGACCTTGTGTTTATCGACGATCTCCCAATGTCTGGAGGAGGTGGGGTATATTGGCGTACCTTCGAACATTACAACAGTGGCTCCATTTGCAAGGGGTCCATATGTTAAATAAGAATGTCCCGTGATCCACCCGATATCAGCGGTGCACCAGAAAATATCTCCGTCGCGATAGTCGAATGTATATTGATGGGTCATCGCGACAAATACAAGATATCCACCTGTTGTATGGAGTACGCCCTTTGGTTTTCCGGTAGAGCCGGAGGTATAGAGAATAAAGAGTGGGTCTTCCGAGTCCTGGATTTCCGGTTTGCATGTGGAGGGGAGGTTTTTAATCGCTTCGTGATACCAGATGTCACGGTCTGGATTCCAATCTATTTTTGCCCCGGTTCTTTTGACTACAAAAACCTTCTTAACCCCCTTGCATCTATCTAACGCCAAATCTACGTTTCTTTTTATTGGTATTATTTTCCCAGCCCTGACCCCCTCATCGGCTGTAATGACGAATTGGCTGTCGCAGTCCAGGATTCTATTTTCCAGGGAATCGGGTGAAAATCCACCAAAGACTACGGAGTGGATCGCGCCAATTCTCGCGCAGGCCAGCATCGAATAGATGGCTTCAGGGATCATTGGAAGATAGATTGTTACTCTATCCCCCTTTTTTACCCCATTTTTTTTCAGGGCATTTGAGAGTTTACAGACATTATCATGAAGCTCCCGGTAGGTAATATGAAGTGATTGTTCATTCGGATCATCAGGTTCCCATATGATTGCAGTCTGATCCGCTCTTTTGGGAAGGTGTCTATCCATACAATTATAAGAGGCGTTAATTTTCCCTTCTATAAACCACCTGATATGTACATCGCCACTAAAAGAGCAATCCTTTACTTTGGCCCATGGAGATATCCAGTCTAATCTTTTTGCCTCCCTCCCCCAAAATTTTTCTGGAGCCTCTATGGATTCTTTGTAAAGCCTTTTATATTTTTCGGCATCACACCAGCTGTTGTTTTTAAATCCGAGGGGAACCGGAAAGAGTGCCATCTTGTCCATAAAATGTATCCTTATTATGAATTTTTTGAGAATTAACCATAGCCTTTTATTCAATAAAGCACAAAGATATTACGTTGTTAAGTTGTATTGGATTGCCTTTATCCCTTTTAGCAAAAGAATTGAAAGTAGACCAAAGAGTTGATAGAAGTGCGTGGGGTCATTGGGAGTCCTTCGTCATTGCGAGGAGCGCCATGCGCGACGAAGCAATCTCTACTAAGGGATTGCTTCGTCGGCCCTTCGGGCCTCCTCGCAATGACGTAGTTGCGTGCTCCCCTGGAACGACGTTATTTACGAGGTTTAGGTATGAATAGATATTTTATATTTTTGCTTTTTATTTTTGTACCACTTTTTTCGGCATTTGCAGATGAGTCGAGGATTGCTGGGGCGCTAAAAGATATAAGTGAAGAAGACCTGGTTAATATTCCCTGTCCTGCCGCCATGACTTTTTCTCTTCCGGAGAATAATAAGGAGATGGCAATAATACCAGGCGGAGATGGTAGGGTTGAGAAACTCTCATTTAAACTCTCTCTACAACAGGTTGGTGTGAAGAAAAAGGAATCTGGCAAATGCTTCTATACTGTAATTACAGAAGCGTTGTCAGTTAAAAACCTTTCGGGGGCGAAGATTGATGTAGTTCAAAAGGAGAGTGGGTCTGATGAATACGCTACGGCCTTCAGAAGGAGCGATTCAGCGGGAGAGCAGGTAGTTGGCTTGCGTGTACCACTGGTACAAGATTTTTATCTCTCATTTTCAGAGATACCATTTGAGGCTGTTTATACCATTAAAGAAAAGCCCGAGGGGGGTCGTGAATATATTCTTCAATCCAACAGGATAGTTGCAAGCGCAAAGGTTAGGAAAAAGGTCGTTGGCTTTGATTCCAAAACGCGTGTGCCAAAAGTGCGCACTGAAAATTATGGTGAAGCGACCTTGATAGTTTCAATTGGGGATTAGGGGGTGTAACGTATGCGAACAGTACTATTGCTTGTAAATATAATCGTTTTGATTTCACTCTGGTCTCAGGTTTCGATAGCCGATACCAATTACCCGACATTAAAAAGCAAGATAATTAATGAGATTAAATATCCTCTGGCTGACTCAGGTAGTGAAGAGTTGTGGCTTTGCAGGTTCCAGGACAAGGTTCCATTTGCGAC
>MGRR01000107.1:0-1696 GCA_001798265.1 Deltaproteobacteria bacterium RIFCSPHIGHO2_12_FULL_43_9 | reverse complement strand
TTTGAACATCCGGTTTCCAAAAGGCTCGAGAATAAATTTACCGCCGGGCCGATATTTAAATCCACCTTTTCATACTGGGAATGGAAAGTTCCGTACGGGCTGGGTTCCGAGGACTGGGGGAAATTTAAGGGGGAATACGCGGAAGCGGAAAATGACCGAAAGGATGCGATTAATAAAATAGTTGCCAGGACCAATTTTGAAAATTTCATGAAGGTGCTTTGTGGCGAGCACAGGGATTTTCCGGGGATGTTTAAACGAAAAATTGAGGTAATATTATCAAGAACCCCGGTTGTGCCGGCCGGTGAGATGAAGGATCACAAGGGGTTTGATGGTGGTAGCGATAATATATGGCAATATTTTACCGGGCAGGCCTATACAAGGCTTAAAAATGTAACCTCTACAATGTATTATTACTGGTTGTCGAAACATCCAGAAAACTCGGAAATGACTATAAATTTTAATTTTACCGATCCGCTTAATGGTCACATAAGTCAATCTGGGGGTAATTCTAACAGGGCAAATGTAAGCGTGAAGCCCATTTCCCACTGCATGATGAAGTTCATTTTCGAAACCTATCTGGCAGATGAAAAGGAGGTTGTAGGGGAAGAGTTCGATAAAGGGTATGAAAAATATGTTAAAAAGTGCAGTGAGGATGATAAGGATACGTTTTACAATTTTCGGGGGCATAAAAATTTCCAACCTCTTTGGTTGGATTCGAACGGAATGATCTGGAATTCCCGTGTGGCGGCAAGACGTTTCGCTAATGCTAAAACCAACGCAGAAAAGAAATTGGCTGCCGAGTATTATAAACGACCATTCGCACATAGATATTATGCGACACTCTCGCTGTGGGCTGGCTTTCTCTATTATCCCGAAGAACACCATGAATATTTCAGAGAGGCATCCGAAAGTGGTGGCGGTAATCAGATTTATTACCATCCTTCATTATTCAAATCTGATGTGAATGATGCTGGATTGCCAATATACAGGTTGTCAGAATGGAGAGGTGAGGGTGACACCGGATTGGAATCCCAATCGCACCCCGTGAATGAGGTGTTAAAAATCGAGCCAACATCCCACTGGTATAGTGGTTTTAGTGATGCCTTGTGGAGTGAAGCGGATTTTGGACTCTTAAGGCTTTTTTCCATTGAAGATGAGATTAATGGAGTTTGCTCAGCAGATTTAACCTTTGCCTACAGGATGCAAAGATTAAATCAGGCGATTGACAGGCATACAAATTGGGGGCCGACCATGATGGTTGTTCCCGATTTACGTGTTATATACGCTGCATACTCTCCATTGGTTGCTTGTAGCTATATGATTGACGCATCCCACAGTTTTGCCACCAGTGATTATCCGACAACACATCCGGATGAACAGGGGAAAACCAAGTGGATGTATATTATGAAATTCAAAGGGGACAGGTACTATGATGAGAATAGTTTGAGGGCTGGAAGGGCGCCAAACTGGCAACTCGATTTCCTGAATGAAGCAGGCCTCTCCAACGACTATTATCAGGAGAGGGCACTGGATCACGTCGCTACTATTCCCCCTGAAAACATCGATGCGAATCTTTATCTTGTTGAAGCTACCGATGGAGGTTGGTTGTAATCTAGTAGATCGTTTCATAAGTTTTGCGTATTTTTGTCATCCCGACGAAAGTGACGTAAGTCATCCCCAGCGGCCGAAGCCCCCA
>MGRR01000106.1:3984-7710 GCA_001798265.1 Deltaproteobacteria bacterium RIFCSPHIGHO2_12_FULL_43_9 | reverse complement strand
TCCAACAACTCTTGAGTTCTTCGATATCGCTGGACTTGTAAAGGGCGCAAGCCAGGGCGAAGGTCTTGGAAACAAATTTCTTTCTCACATAAGACAGGTAGACGCGATCGCCCACGTTGTTAGATGCTTTACAGATCCAAATGTAACCCACGTAACAGGAACCGTTGATCCGGTAAGAGACATTCAGATAGTAAATACAGAACTACTTCTTGCCGATCTTGAAACAATTTCCAAAAGAAGAAATAGGGCCGAAAAGGCCGCAAAAACGGGTAGCAAAGAAGCCATCTCTGAATTTGAAATCCTAAAGAAAATTGAGGACGCTCTTAATAGTGGAAAACCTGTTAGATCCTTAAATCTAGCAGAAAAAGAAACCAGCTATGTAAAAGACCTCTTTCTTCTTTCGGCAAAACCGGTTCTTTATGTGCCCAACGTCGATGAAAAGACCTTAAAAGAGAAAACTGAAACATTAGAAAAAGTAAAAATCATCGCGAAGGAAGATGCTTCGGAGATTGTTACACTATGCGGCTCAATTGAGGGAGAGCTCTCAACACTTGCCGAAGAAGAGCGAAAAGAGTTTCTCCAGGACCTTGGTCTCGAAGAACCGGGCTTAAACAGACTAATCAGAGCAGGATATAAACTCCTCAACCTCGTTACTTTTTTCACTGCTGGTCCAACAGAAGTAAGGGCATGGACAGTTCATAAAGGAGCAACTGCTCCGCAAGCTGCCGGGAAAATCCATTCAGACTTTGAGCGCGGCTTCATAAGGGCAGAGGTTTATGCATATGACGATCTAATTAAATATGGAACTGAACTAAAAGTAAAAGAGGCCGGCAAATACCGCTCAGAGGGTAAAGAGTACATCGTCAAAGATGGAGATATCATCTTCTTTAAGTTTAATGTGTAAAACAAAGGCTCTAATGAGTTAGAGAGCACACCCCCCGTTATAAACACAATAAAACGCAACGAATTTTGCCAAAAACAAGCCGTAAAATGGCTCCCAATCAAATTTCCCTTGATATGACATGATTATGTACATTATAATGACATTTGGAGGCGCCCCACTATGAAGAAAACGGTTACTTTCACAGAACTCAGGAACAATGCAAAGAAATATTTTGATGATGTTGAGAAGGGCAATACCCTTGAGATTTATCGACATGGAAAACCTGTCGCGGTTTTATCACCTTCAAAAGCAAGCGGGGCTGACTATTGGAAACATGTTATTCCAATTGGTGTTAAAGGAGCCTCTCTGAGCAAACTAGTAATCGGGGAGAAAAAGAAAGGGCGATAATTTGCGAGCGTATTTTGACTCTTCATCTTTAGCTAAGCGGTATATAAAAGAATCTGGGTCGGTAGAAATTTTAACAATTCTGAGAACCGCCGAAGAAATATTTACCAGTATTTTATCGACTCCCGAACTGCTATCAGCCTTCAATAGACTGCGGCGCAGTAAACACCTATCTAATAGCCTGTATGAAACTATTAAAAGGGAACTTCATGATGACATTTCCCACTTAAACATAATTGAAATTAGTAATGATGTGGTCACAAAAACAATTGAATGTTTAGAAACAGCATCTATACGAGCATCAGATGCTATTCACATTTCCTCGGCTATGATTACTGCATGTAATTACTTTATATCTTCAGATAAAAAACAGGCTGAAGCCGCAAAATCTCTTGGTTTAAAGGTTAAATTAATTTAACACACCCAAAACTTGCCTTGACTTAATGTAATTGCTATAGGTTTCTTCTTTAATTCTCCTTGCCTCTAATGGTTAGAGGCAATTACCCGAAAGGAGCCAATATGGCCGGAATGAAAGGCTACGAAACTATCTATATTACTCCACCTGAATTACCTGAATCTGTTGCGGCTGAAATAAAAGAGAATCTACAAAAACTAACAAAAAAATTTAAAGGTAAAGACGTTGTCTTTACAGATTGGGGAAAGAGACGATTGGGATATACAATTGCGAAGAATAGCCGTGGAAACTATTGGTACTACTGCTATACGGGTGAGGCCAAGCTACCAAATGAAATAGACAGAAGCCTCCGGCTCAATGAAAAGGTATTACGACATTTAACAATTAAGATTACTGATAGCGATGACGCTCCGCTGCTTACAAAAATTCAAAAAGATGGAGGGGTATTCACCTCTGCTGCCGAGGAGAGTTCTTACTAATTGCTGGTGATGTTGAGTTCCCTCGCTTCGCTCGGGATGACGGGAGAGATCCCCGTTTTCACGGGGATGACATGGGAGCTCGGGATGACGGAATTCGTTCAGGATGACATTGTGAACTCAGGATGACATTGTGATCTCGGGATGACATTTATGAACAAGGTCTTAGTGGCCGGAAGGATAAGCAGAAAGGGTGTTTTAGCATATTCCGGCGAAGGAATTGCGTTTTTAGATCTTGTACTCGCAATCCCCGCCAAAGAGAAGATGAATCGGACAGAGTATTTGCCGATTCTTTTAAAAGGCAATGCGGCAGAAGAGTGTGAAGGCGTTGACATAGGTTCAGATGTTGAGGTGGAGGGCTATTTAGAGATGGAAACAACCGTTGGAAATGATGCCAAGCCCTCTGAGAAGATAAAGCTGTTTGGAGAAAAGATTGTCGAAATTTAAATATAATTTGAAAGGAGAGTTTCGATGCTTATAAAAAAGAGATTTCAGGGAAGAAAACCATGCCGGTTTTGCGCGGACAAATTCGAACCGGATTACAAAGATTTCAGGCTCTTGCAAAACTTCCTGACAGAGCACTCCAAGCTTGTGCCAAGGAGAATTTCCGGTAACTGCGCGTTTCATCAGAGACAGGTTACCAGGGAGGTTAAGCGCGCAAGGACCTTAGCCCTGGTTTCATTTACCCCGAGTCGTGAGTGATGAATAGCGTAGAGCAGATGATTTTAAAGCCACATCCATTATCCCGCTTATATCCCTTTTTCATCTGGATAATTGGTGTCCTCTGTTTTACCAGTTCCATTCTTTTTCCATTATCACCGATACCCCTGGCTTTAATTGGAATTCTGTACGGAAGAAAAAACTTAATAATATTCTCATTCCTTTCAATTATTTTTGTGGCTATTTTATTTAAAGGCCACCAAGGTGCTCTGCTGCTCTCCTACTCCCTCGGATTGGCATGGATATGGAGCGCATTTTCCAGGCTCAAAATCCCCCTTGTTAATTTTCTGATCGCCTCTGTAGGGGGATGTTTCGCCCTATTTTCTGTGACCCTCTTTTTTATATCAAATGGTGACATTCCAGCTTTTATAAACAACGCCCTGCTTGCCGAATTAAAACAATTTTTAGAGGCGCCAATCAATCAATACCCAGGATTTCTTAACCAGGCGGAGGTCAGAGAATACATATTATCGAAACAACCAGGTGTAATCGCAGCCAGGATTACAGAGCTACTGCCCGGGATTTTGGGGAGTTTGGTCGTTCTATCAAGCTGGCTTGTAGTAGCCATTGCCCGGGCAAGGAAAGCAGTAATCAATTTAGAGCTCCCCGCTTCCCTAACCCTATGGAGCACCCCAGCAAACTTTATCTGGATTGTTGTTGTTGCTCTACCATTTTCAATCTGGGGTACCGACACACTGAAGGTATTTGGAATAACAGGGCTTTTCATAGTAGGTTCTTGCTACTTTTTGCACGGTTTTTCTATCGTTAGATACTGGTTTCTAGTCAGAAATGTCTCCAGGTGGATCAAAGCTGTGGCTTATTTTTTA
>MGRR01000106.1:0-3978 GCA_001798265.1 Deltaproteobacteria bacterium RIFCSPHIGHO2_12_FULL_43_9 | reverse complement strand
AGAGAAAGAATGCAGAGTGTAAATGATGAAGAGGAGGGTGAATTAATATGAAGGTAATCTTGCAGCAAGAGGTGCCAAATGTCGGAAAGACCGGTGACGTACTGGACGTTTCAGATGGATTCGGAAGGAACTATCTGATTCCACAGGGAAAGGCGCTCCTCGCTTCCACAAAAAATGTGAAAGAACTAGAGCACAAAAAGAGATTGGTCGGGCAGAAGCTCAAACTTGAAAAAGAGGGAGCCCTCTCCCTGGCTTCGAAGATTGAAGGATTGTCCTGCACAATCACAAGAAAGGTTGGAGAACAGGAAAAACTCTTTGGTTCCGTTACATCAAATGATATTCAGGATCTGTTAGCTAAAGAGGGTTTCAAAATAGAGAAATCAGCCATCAATCTTGCGGAACCTATTAAATCTCTTGGTGTTTTTACAGTACCAATAAAATTGCACCAGGAGGTTATTGCAAATTTGAAGATTTGGGTGGTTGAAGAGTAGACTCTTTATTTATGGCACTCACAGAACGTGGACAATTACCGCCGCAGAACCTTGAAGCAGAGCAATCTGTCATCGGTGGAATCTTACTTGAGAATAACGCCCTACATAAAGTTGTAGAGATTTTAACCGAGGATGATTTCTACAGGGAAAATCACAGAAGGGTATTTGCGGCGATATTGACACTCTCAGAAAGAGGGGAACCTGCAGATCTAGTCACTCTGACTAATGAGCTTAAAAAACAGGATCTTCTGGACCAGGTTGGTGGCGCTTCCGCAGTTGCCGCGCTACTCAGCGCGACACCCACTGCCGCAAATATAATTCACTACGCGAAAATTGTTAAAGAGAAGTCTATCCGAAGACAAATGATATCAGCGGCAACAGATATTGTTTCGAATGGGTATGAAGAAGCCGCGGAAATCTCTGAGTATTTAGACTCTTCCGAATCAAAAATATTTCAGGTTACTGATCAGCGGATGCGACCTTCGTTTGTGCACCTGAAGGATGTGGTAAAACAAAGCTTTAAAACAATTGAACATCTCTATGAAAGAAAGGAACTGGTTACAGGTGTCCCTTCGGGCTTTTTAGAATTAGACAGGTTAACGTCCGGCTTCCAGTCATCTGACTTAGTCGTTGTTGCCGGAAGACCCTCCATGGGGAAAACATCCTTCGCCCTCTCCATCGCACAGAATGCCGCTCTTCAGGCAAAGGTTCCAACGCTAATCTTCTCTCTTGAGATGAGCAAAGAACAATTAGGTATGAGAATGCTTACCTCTCTCTCCAAAATAGATGCTACAAGACTTCGAATTGGGAAACTAAACGACGCCGATTGGCCAAAGCTTACAAGGGTTGCTGGAATGCTCTCTGAGGCCCCAATTTGGATAGACGACACTCCCGCGGCCACATTAATGGAGATGCGCGGCAAATGCAGAAGGCACAAAGCAGAACACGACCTTGGCCTTGTTGTAGTTGATTATTTACAACTTATGAGTGGTAGAACAGGTTCAGAATCGAGAGAGAGAGAGATTTCTGAAATTTCCCGCGGCCTCAAAGCCCTAGCCAAAGAGATCAATGTACCAGTAATAGCCCTTTCGCAGTTAAACAGAGGCGTAGAAGCAAGGATGGATAAGCGCCCCCAACTTTCGGATATACGTGAGTCAGGTTGTATCTCTGGCGATACACTCATTATGCGTACAGACATTGGAGAACTCACGCCAATAAAAGACCTTGTTGGAGATACAAATATTCCTATCTTGTCACTTACTGACGACTGGAAACTAGAATCAAAAACAATCTCAAAGGTGTTTCCAAGCGGTAAAAAACAACTTTTTGAATTAAAAACAAAAAGTGGCAGAGCAATAAAAGCCTCTGGAAACCATCCATTTTTTACAATCAACGGATGGCACAGACTCGATTCTCTGGAAATTGGAACTCATGTGGCATTACCAAGGCAATTAACAACATCGGACCCTAAAAACCCTCTGAAAACAGAAGAACTTATACTTCTCGCGCACTTAATTGGAGATGGGTGCGTGCTACCTAATCAGCCAGTGCATTACACCAGTGCAGATATTAAAAACATCAATATTGTCGCAGAATGTGCGAAGAAATTATTTAATATTGCTCCAAGAATCGTATCACAAAAAAATTGGTATCATGTATACCTTCCCTCCCCTCATCACTTAACCCATAAAAAGCATAATCCGGTTATTGGGTGGTTTTCCAACCTTGGAATAAAGCCCGTTCGTTCATACGATAAAGTAATACCCCAATCTGTTTTCAGTATGAACAACAACAACATATGTTTATTTTTACATCACCTTTGGGCAACGGATGGAAATATATCCTGGAAATTTCTAAAAGATAGAAAACCTGCTGCATCGATTTATTATGCTACTTCAAGCAAAATACTTGCCACACAGGTACAGCATCTCCTACTACGTCTTGGTATAAAATCGGCAGTACGTGAAATTCCTCAAATAAAAAAGAATAAAACATACCGGCCTTTATTTAATATACACATAGAGGGGAGTATTTCATCTTTGCAGTTTTGTAGGCTAATTGGCTCCCACGGATCACGTGGCGAAATAATTCCAGAATTAATTTCTGCCCTTGAAGACATAGTGCCAAATACAAACGTCGACATTCTTCCAAAAGACACATGGAAGTTACATATTGATCCGATAAGAATAAACAATGGTCTTACCTGGAGAGATTTTGCCAAGGAAATCAATATGTCTTATTGCGGTTCCACACTATTCAAGCATGGGATATCTAGAGATAGAATGTTAAGGATAGCTACAGCACTAAATAGTCTTAAATTAATGCAATTAGCTCAATCGGATATCTACTGGGATGCAATTGAATCAATAACTCCACTTGGCATTGAAGAGGTCTTCGATGCTACAGTTCCTGATAATCATAATTTTGTAGCCAATGACTTTATTGTCCACAACAGTATTGAGCAAGATAGTGATTTAGTTATGTTTATTTATAGGGATGAGATTTACAACAAGGAGACAGACGCGAAAGGGATTGCCGAAATTATGATTAGCAAGCAGAGAAATGGTCCGACAGGAGTGGTCGAACTGGCTTTCTTGAGCCAATACACCTCATTCGAAAATCTTGCGCGTAATGAGACTACTGATCCTTACTCAACGTAACTTTTTTAAGATCCCCGCTTTCGCGGGAATGACAATTAAGTAGCTCGCGTTGACCCTGTATTTAAATCAGTAAATTGCTTATTGAGTTTATTTACCTTCTTTTGCAGCTTTTGGAACTCATCATCGGTTACCAGACCAAATGTTTTGGCAGCTGCGTTGACCCTTGATCTGCGTGCAGCATTTAGCTCTTCTCTGGAAGGAATACGGAGAAGTTTCATAGTCTGCTTAAGGCGCCCTTGAGCCTCTTTTTCAAGCTTAGAGAGCTGTTTGGTTACCTCTTTTCTGACATTCTCTACTCTTTTGAGTGTTGAGGATGGGATTAAATCCCTGACTTTGGTTTCAACCTTATTAAAAAGCCCTTTTAGGTCGCTCTTATTCCAATGCAATTTCAATGTCTTAACCATCTGTAATTCTCCTTTGTAAAATCCAATATTGGCTCAACCTTAACACGCTGCGTCATAGATGTCAAAGCTTGAGTTACTTCCCTACTTATCTTACGGTTTTGCTGTGCAAAATATTTATCAATATTCGTTCGACGATGGGGAAAAGGACATACATTTCTCTGGAACCAGGCCAAAGCTTGTGGCATGGCTCAAAAACGGGGTTGTAAGGGTCTCAAATCGGGAGGGGTTTAGAGATATTAAGGCTGATGGCTCATTTGGCCTAGATACCCTTGAGGAGCTCTGGAGGGGCTTTTCTGAAGAGCACAAATACCTGGGGACCAGTGCAGGCAATTCCCCATTTGCGGGTGGGGGGGTCGGTTTTTTCAGTTACGATTTGGGCAAGAAATTTGAAGGGATTAAGACCCTTTCTGATGATGACCTGGG
>MGRR01000105.1:16743-20459 GCA_001798265.1 Deltaproteobacteria bacterium RIFCSPHIGHO2_12_FULL_43_9 | reverse complement strand
AGGTGAATTCCCAGATGCTCTTTTTCTGACGCGTTGATGATTGCTTTAAACCACTCCGGATCTACAGTGTCTGAGGCGTGTGGACTTAGTATTGTTCTTATCAGCTTATTCTTTTGCTTCCAGGCCGACGCGAAATCGAGTCCTTTGCTGAGGGAATCTTTGCTGGAAAGAGAACCACCATATGTTGAAATTGTCTCACCGAGTACACCTCTTACGCCCGCGTCAGTTACTGCCTTGGCTACCTCTTCCTCGAAAAAATAGTGATCCCCCGTGCATGTTACACCTGCTCTTGTTGTTTCAAGGAGTCCAAGCATCGTGAGGGGATAGATCTCTTGCGGGGTTAGATGCTTTTCTATCGGGTAAACAACCTCATAGAGAATCTCTGGTCTCGAGTGACAGATTCCCCTGAAGAAGGACATCGGCAGGTGGGCATGCGCGTTTACCAGGCCGGGTAGAATTATACCATGTTTTGTATTGATGGTAGTTGCGTTTTCCGGTTTTGTGGTTCCAGCCGGTTGTATTGCTTCTATTTTTCCATCATCTAAAAGTATTTCATGGTTGTGGAGGATCTGATCCCCGGGTGTCATGGGAAGGATAGCTAGTGAGTTTGTGAGGAGTGTTTTTGGCATTTTTCTATTGAAATAGATTTGGTTCATCTTCCAAGGGGCGTTTTGTAATCTTTGCTCTGGTTTGCATGGCGGCAAAGAGGAGCCTGTAGGCTTCATTTGTTTTTTGCGCTCTTAAATCCTTGCTTATGGCGGCTTCTTGTTTTGCAAAATCAGCAAGAGTGGCGCCTTTTGAATCCCTGAATTTAATAACGACCCATGAGCCGTTTACATAAATAGGAGCCGTAGGAAATTGGCGTGATTTCGAAAGAGAAAATGCTGTGGTTGCTACCTCATCCGATCTTCCTATCTGCGGAATAAATGTTGTTGCCCTCGAAAAATACCCGGTTGATGCTGGTTTTATATTATATGGAGCGAGAACTGATGTGATTGGTTTGCTGTTCTTCCACGCATCTAGTACCTCCAGGCTTAGATCTTTTGCTCTCTCTTCCGCGAGTTGTTCTTTCAGCAGTTTTTCGGCTATCTGGGAGTGGACCTCGCTTAGCTCTTTACTCTTTTTGCCATCAGTGGTTTTGAATTCCTCAAGGTGTGTTTCATAGTAATCACGTATTGCGAGTTCATTGGTTGCTATAAAATTGTCCAAAGCAGATGGGATGATTGGGACCCGTGAGACGAGATCGGCAGTTTCTATTTTCACTACATCGAGATCTATTTTCTCTTCTCTGAGCATGTAGTAGAGTCTGCTCTCTTCATCGGACGTAAATATGGCGTCAGTTATAAGCCCTGTCAGCTTTGATGACAGAAGCTGGTCTTTCACCTGCTCTTCATATTCAGTGGGTGTAAGCCCGAGGCGGGCAAGCTGGTATTTGTATCTCCTTACAGAAAATATACCTTTGTCATCCTGGAAGATTGGGGCGCTTGTAATAAGCTCAGTCAGCTCCTGATTGCTGACCTGAAGTCCGTAACGCTTCGCTTCTTGTTGAATCAGGAGTTCATTTATCATCTGGTTTAAAACCTGTTCTGGAATCCTGAGCTGTTTAAGCATTTCGGGGGTTATGTTTTGGTTAAGCTGGCTTTCAAATGCCTGGACTCTTTGTAAAAGCCTTTTTTGGAACTCCCCCTTCGTGATGCTGGTTCCATTTACCTTTGCAATGACGGAGGCATTTGAGCCTCCAATTCTGCTTGCGCTTCCCCCCCAGAAAACGAACACAATAATGATCATTAAGATCATTATCACGCCACCTATGCCGACATTTCTTTTCTGTTTTCTACTAAAAGTAGACATTGGGAAGCTCCAAAAATGTTGACTTAAGATTATGTAATGACTGGTAACCTAGCGTCAATTTCCTTGATATGTCAAAGCATATTTGTTAGCGTTGGGTTGGCAGATTTTTTTGTTTTAATATGTGCTTAAGTAATGTTGGGGAGGGCTATGCTCTTTGATGCTATTCTGGGTCATTTTTCAAATGACCTCGCCATAGACCTTGGTACCGCAAATACACTTGTGTATGTGAAGGGTAGGGGCATTGTATGTTCTGAGCCATCGGTTGTTGCGGTGCAGCGTGATCATCGAGGAATAAACAAGGTTTTGGCGGTTGGAAAAGAAGCAAAGGAGATGCTTGGGAGAACACCTGGCAATATCGTTGCTATTAGACCGATGAAAGATGGTGTCATTGCCGATTTTGAGGTGACGGAAGCGATGCTTCGTCATTTTATTGCAAAGGCGCACAATAGAAAAACGTTAGTGAGACCAAGGATTATAGTTTGTGTACCATATGGAATTACCGAGGTTGAAAAACGCGCGGTTAAAGAGGCAGCGGAGGCGGCCGGGGCAAGAGAGGTTTATTTGATTGAAGAGCCGATGGCGGCGGCAATCGGTGCTGGTCTTCCTATTACTGAACCCTCTGGGAATATGATCGTTGATATTGGCGGTGGGACAACAGAGGTTGCGGTTATTTCTCTGGCCGGGATCGTATACTCTCGCTCTGTAAGGGTCGCGGGAGATAAGATGGATGAAGCGATTATCCAGTATCTTAAGCGCAAATATAACCTGTTGATTGGGGAGCGGACTGCTGAGAATATTAAAATTAGTGTCGGTAACGCATATCCGTCCGAAACAGTTGAAACTGTTGAGGTTAAGGGGCGGGATTTAATAGCAGGTGTGCCAAAGACCATAGAGGTAAATTCAGATGAGATTCGTGATGCCCTGCAGGAACCTATTAATGCGATTGTTGACGCTGTAAGGGTTGCGCTGGAGAGAACGCCTCCGGAGCTTGCCGCGGATATCGTCGATAAAGGTATTGTTATGGCAGGTGGCGGTTCATTGCTGAAGAGGCTTGATGTCCTTCTTCGTGAAGAGACCGGGCTGCCAGTTATGGTTGCCGAAGAGGCGCTTAATGCGATTGTGCTTGGATCTGGAAAGGCATTGGAACAACTGTCTACCCTTCGCGGGGTAATGCTCGATTAAGCGAGGCTGCCGAAAAATGCGCAATTGTTTCGTCATTTCGTCGCCAAAAAATGCTCATTTACTAGTATGTAAACTCCGCTTTTTTGGCTCCTCATTCCTCGCACTTGCACATTTTTGGGCAGCCTTCAATAGGATCTTTTAATCTATGCTCCGTATTTTTATGGCTTACAGGAGAATTATTTTAATTCTCCTTTTAATTTTATTCCCCATACTAATTCTTTCTACACTAAAGCGTCAGAGTGGCGATTTGCCATGGTACGAATTCCTTTTTCTAAAGACAGTCTCACCGGTTAATCAGGTAATGACCAGGACGTTTAAAAACATTCAGGGAACTTTTCAGGAATATGTCTTTATTGTCGGGGCCAAGAGGGAAAATGCGAGATTAAAGGAGGAGAACAGGCAACTCAGGGAAAGCATCGCAGGACTGCAGGAGACCGGAAATGAAAATTTGAGGCTTCGGAAACTTCTGGAATTCAGGGAAAAACTTTCATCACAAATGCTGCCCGCGGAGGTTGTCGCGACTGCCCCGGTTAGCACTTTTCAGACAATAAAAATAAATAAGGGTGGGAATGATGGGATAAGCCGCGGAATGGCGGTTATTACCGCGGAAGGGGTTGTTGGGCAGATTGTAAATGTTATTCCCGCTTTCAGCGATGTTCTTCTTCTCTCGGATCCTTCCAGCG
>MGRR01000105.1:1354-16718 GCA_001798265.1 Deltaproteobacteria bacterium RIFCSPHIGHO2_12_FULL_43_9 | reverse complement strand
GGACTAGGGCAAGAGGGGTTTTGGAGGGGGCCGGAGGATCCAGGGCCTCGTTGAAATATCTTCGCAGGAGTGAAGATGTTCAGGTTGGGGATTTAATAATATCTTCCGGTCTGGGAGGGGTTTTCCCAAAGGGCATCATCATTGGAAATGTGGCTAAGGTTAATAGAGCAAGATACGGTATGACACAGGATGTTGTTATAAGGTCGAGTGTTGATTTTCAGAAACTGGAAGAGGTTTTTGTGGTAAAGAATAATGGTTGGATAGAGGAAAATACCATAAGATGATCCGGAAGCTTCTGCTAAGAACAAACTTTATTTTTATCCTGCTCATCTCTTTGTTAATTATTATTTTTCAATCTACATTTTTAAATTTATTATTTAAAGGCTTCAGGCCGGATCTGATCCTTATTGTGATAGTTTATCTCTCTTTTCATCGTTATCTGGTGGAGGGGGCGCTTTTGTCTCTTATCATCGGGTGGTTTGTTGAGTCTTTAAGCGGGGCCCCTCATGGGATGATCATGACGGTTTATTTATGGATTTTCCTGATTGCCAAAATGGTTGGTATTGCGGTTTTCCTTACCCGGACGGTTGGAACCCTTCTCGTTGTATTTCTGATGAGTCTGCTTCAGAACCTATTGGTATGGGGGATTACCTACCTGTTTTTCCCGGCCAATATATCGTTTGAGGCAGTTGCCGGAGAATGGATCCCCACGGTGGTTTTACAGCTTATAATAACGCCTCTTGTATTTGGATTATTCTCATCCCTTGATAAGCTTTTTGGAAAAGAGAGCCCATCGAAGATCACTGGCGTACTTGGTGCGCCAATATTAGCCCGGTGAGAGAGGCGGCAGGTGTCATCTCTTCTTGGACAGCAACATGAAATTAAGGAATTCCAGGGTAGATTCCAGTTATTAAATATTATTTTGATTATTTTATTTGTCTTAATTACCGGGAGACTCTGGTTTCTTCAGATTATGCGGGGCTCTAAATTCTTCGCGTTTTCACAACAAAATTTTTTAAGGCAGGAGAGAATTCAGGCAGCAAGGGGTATGATATATGACAGGAATGGAACGATACTCGTCGATAACTACCCCTCTTTTGATGTCGTAATTACCCCGCAATTTTTACCCAAAGAGGCCCAAGCTTCTACAATCAATATTTTATCGAAGATTATTCATATTGACGCGGAAGAAATCCACAAAAAGCTCGATAAGGCAAAGGGATCGCCCCGGTTCATGCCGGTTTTGATAAAGGGGGAGGTATCGCAGGATGAGGTTGGTCTGATTAAAAGTAAAAATCTGGACCTGCCCGGCGTAGATGTTCAGATGATGATGAAGAGGACATATCTGTCTCAGGATGTTGGTGGTTCTCTTTTGGGATTTGTCGGTGAGGTAAATCAGGATGAATTGGCGCAATACAACAGACACGCGGTGCCAGGCTATTCACGGGGTGATATTATTGGTAAATCGGGGATAGAGCTGCAGTTTGAATCTACAATTCGTGGAATTGATGGCGCGGCGTATATAGAGGTCGATGCCTTTGGGAGACAAAAGCTTCCCGGAGAGGAGGTATTACTAGGACGTTCAACTTCAAAGGGTGCGATTGCCGGAAATAATCTGGTTTTAACAATAGACCAGGAGCTGCAAAATACGGCGTATAAGGCATTCGGTAATAAAATCGGCTCACTTGTCGCGCTTGATCCCAATAGTGGAGAGATCCTCGCCATGGTCAGCCGGCCATCCTTTAATCCAACCGAATTCTCCCGAGGTATAGACCAGGCAAAGTGGTCTGCGCTTATTAATGATCCATTCGATCCGCTGAGAAATAAGGCGGTACAGAATCACTATCCACCAGGTTCGACATATAAACCATTTGTTCTTCTCGCGGCGCTTGAGAAGGGTGTTGTTAATCAAAATACAACCTTTTTCTGCCCCGGTTATTATGAATTTGGAACGAGGAGGTTTCGTTGCTGGAGGCGCGAACATGGGCATGGTGTTGTTGATGTCGACAAGGCAATAGTTCAGTCCTGCGATGTCTTCTTTTACCGCGCCGGTCTCGCGACTGGTATTGATGAGATGGCGGATGTAATTAAAAGTTTGGGTCTTGGTTCAAAGACAGGTGTAAATTTACCAAGTGAGCAGCCAGGATTAATCCCGTCTAAAGCCTGGAAGGAGAATCGTTTTCAAACACCGTGGTGGCCCGGTGAGACACTTTCGCAATCCATAGGTCAGGGATACGTTTTGACAACACCGCTTCAGCTGGCGGTTGGATTTGCGACGATTGCGAATGGTGGGACGGTCTATAGACCCAATATATTGAAGCGTGTTGAACAGAGTGATGGGATTATCTTGAAAGAGTTTTCACCCGAGAGAATCCGGGTAAATGATATTCCTGAGCCGCATCTCAAAATTATAAAAGATGGTTTATACGGGGTTGTTAATAAACAGGGTGGAACGGCATATTGGACCGTGAGAACCAAGGGTCTGGATATTGCGGGTAAAACCGGCACAGTGCAGGTATTAAGGATGTCCCAAACAGGGGAGCCTCAAAAATGTGAAGAGAGCGAGTTCCGGTTCAGGGATCATGGCTGGTTTGTTGGTTACGCTCCGGCGGATAATCCTAAAATCGTCGTCGAGGCCATCGCGGAACATTCCTGCCATGGTAGCTCTGGCGCGGGCCCGATAGTAAAAGCGGTAATTGAAAAATATTTACAGGATGCCGTCATTGCGAGTAATCCTGTCATCCCCGTGAAAACGGGGATCTCTTCCATCATTGCGAGTGCAGATCCCGGCTTTCGCCGGGATGACGACGTACTGTCATTCCCGTACCCCGCTTTCGCGGAGTACAGGCTGCCGCGGGAATCCAGAAAAAGAACGCTGGATCCCCGTTTTCACGGGGATGACAAAGGCGTCATTGCGCGCGACCACGTCATTGCGAGCGATCACGTCATTGCGAGCGAAGCGAAGCAAACTCGCGTTGAGATTGCGGAGCCTGTCCTGAACGCAGTGAAGGATCTCCCTTCTCCTCCTCGCAATGACGGAAGTGTCATTGCGAGCGAAGGGAAACAATCCCAATTGGAGGGAGAATGATAGGAACACGGGCCAGATATGTCGTGGATTGGGGAATAATAATACCTGCCTTGATAATTATATCCATCGGATTGGTTAATCTTTATAGCGCCACACATCAGGGAGAGAGTTCAAATATCGTATTTGTTCAGTTGGGATGGATTGTGGTTGGTGGTTTTTTTATGGCAGCCGCTATTCTTATTGATTATAGAATTTTTGATCGGTTTGGTTACATCATTTATGGGGTGGTGCTCTTTTTGCTGGTTGCGGTTCTTGTGGCAGGAACCACCGCTATGGGGGCACAGCGGTGGCTGGCTCTGGGACCGATCAGGTTTCAACCATCTGATCTGATGAAGATAGCGCTTGTGATAGCTTTAGCGAAATATTTTAGCGGGCAGAGAAGGAATGCCCCATATTTTTTAAGGGAGCTCTTAATCCCTATCCTGCTTGTCGGAATTCCAGCGTTTTTAATAATTCTCGAGCCAGATCTTGGTACTGCTTTACTCGTAACTTTCGTTGGAATGACCATTTGCTTTTTTATGAAAATCCGGATGCAATCGATTATTATTTTTATGATATTGGCAGCCATAGCTATTCCATTTACCTGGAAGTTTGTTTTAAAGGAGTATCAAAAGGATAGGGTAGAGACATTTCTTAACCCGGCAAGCGATCCCAAGGGTAAGGGGTATCACGCTATTCAGTCCATGATTGCGGTCGGATCCGGCCGTTTCCTGGGTAAGGGTTACATGAAGGGGACGCAGACCCAGCTGAAATTTTTGCCGGAGCAGCATACAGATTTTATATTCTCAGTCCTTGCGGAAGAGCACGGTTTTTTTGGTTCTCTTATTATGCTCACCTCCTATCTGGCGCTACTTTTGTTTGGTCTCAGGGCAGCGAGCAAGGCCAAAGAAAAATTTGGTGTTATTTTAGGTCTGGGGGTAGTCCTCATTATTGCGTGGCATGTATTAATAAACATTGGAATGGTTACCGGTATAATGCCTGTTGTAGGGGTGCCGCTCCCTTTCTTAAGCTATGGCGGAACTTCGTTGGTCACATCGATGATTGCCATCGGGCTTCTTATAAATATTTCAATGAGAAGATTTATATTCTAATACCAATTTGCCTTCAACCATAGAGTGTTGTTGCTCGTCGGAAACGCTCCTCACATACTCAAATGTATGCTACGTCGCGTTTCCTCCTCTCGCCTAACTCTATGGCTGAAATCAAATTGGTATAAGATAGAGGTTACAAAACCTTGTTAATCAGCTCTTTAAGCTTTTCCGATGGCTGGTTTCCAACCAGGGTGTCAACTACCTTGCCATCTTTAAATAGAATCAGCGTGGGTATCCCCCTGACCCCGAACTGCGCCGGGGTGTTAGGGGCATCATCAATATTTACTTTAACTATTTTTACCTTTCCCATGAATTGATTTGCCAATTCGTCAATCTTTGGGGCAAGGGCCTTACAGGGTCCGCACCACTCGGCCCAGAAGTCTACAAGGGTAGGTGTCTCTGATTTTAACACCTCTTGTTCAAAGCTATCATCATTTACAGCTAATATATTTTCAGACATGTTAACCTCAGATTCTAGTTCTACAATCAATTTACATAGTTAAAGTATAAGTTCAAGTAATTTATTTAAATAAATGTGAATTTGGATAGCACGTTAGATATATGCTAAATGAAGGGATTGCTTCGCTTCGCTCGCAATGACGGCGTTCGCAATGACGACTCGCAACAAGAAAGGGGTAAAAAGCATGGATACCTATAGCGATATACAGCAATATTTCACGGAGAGTATCAGGGTTAAGCGTGAGGTTGCGAAACAATTAATCCGGGATATAGATTCCGTGGCGAGGGTAATTGCCGCGGCGCTGAAATCGGGGAAAAAGCTCCTTTTTTTTGGAAATGGCGGGAGTGCCGCGGATGCCCAGCATCTTGCTGCTGAATTTATGGGGCGTTTTAAGATTGAGAGGCCATCGCTCCCGGCCATAGCCCTTACAACAGACACCTCAATTTTAACCGCGATTGGAAATGATTACGGATATGAGCAGGTGTTTGAAAGACAGATCAGAGGGATGGGGCATCGCGGCGATATCGCTATTGGCATCTCAACAAGTGGAAATTCCCCGAATGTAATAAGAGGCCTTGGGGTAGCAAAAGAGATGGGGTTGATCACGGTCGGGATGACCGGTGGTAGTGGCGGGAAAATGGGACAAATCGTTGAATATCATTTGAATGTTTCTGCGACAAATGCGACGTGTCACATTCAGGAATCACATATCACAATAGGTCATTGTATTATGGAGCTCGTGGATCAGGCGCTCTTCCTGCCAAACAGGAAAGAGGGTGTTGAGATCCATGTCTGATTATACCGATCTTCGTTTAGAAGATATAAAGACGATTCCATTAAATGAACGTCCAACAAAGGTCAAGATTGGAGATGTTTCAGGTGAGTACAAGGTTGGAGGTTCTTTCAGGGAATTTATCGACATACTGCCCAGGCAGTTCGGCGGCGCTGATTTTCATAAGGCGGTAGATTCTGTAGTTCATTCCATACAGAACAATAGACCGGTAATCTGGGGGATAGGTGCCCATGTGATTAAGAATGGTCTCTCCCCTTTGATAATACAGTTAATAAAAAGAGATTGTATCTCCGCGATTCTATTGAATGGAGCGGGATTAATCCACGATTTCGAGCTTGGATTTGTTGGCGCGACCAGTGAGGATGTTGGTAGCAGGCTTAGTGATGGTGATTTTGGCATGGGAAAAGAGACGGCGCAGATTTTAAATCACGCGATTATAAATGGCGACAAGGATGGGCTGGGTATAGGGGAGTCGGTTAAAAGAGGATTCGGGAACATAGATTTAAAATTTAAGGAGCAATCCTTGATCTGGAATGCCGCCAAATCAGATATCCCCCTTTTTGTAGTTGCGGCAATCGGGACAGATACCATTCATTTTCATCCAAGTGTTGAGCCCGGGGCTTTAGGACGGGGGTTGCATAGAGACGCGCTTCAATTTAGCAGGGTGGTTGCGAATCTGGAGGGTGGCGTCTTTTTAAATATAGGGTCAGCGGTTTTGATGCCGGAATTGTTTTTAAAGGCTGTGACACTTTCAAGGAATCTGGGGTATAAATTAAACAATTTTACAACGATAAATTTAGATTTTATGAGGCAATATAGGCCGGAGACAAATGTGGTTGATAGACCGACAAGGAATGGGGGGGTTGGCATTTCCCTGATTGGTCAACATGAGCTACTATTGCCGATGTTTATCGCCTCTATACTGGAGAAGCGATCCAAAGGATGATCCCATGCAGGAAATTACCTATCAAAAGGATCCATTATTAACGGCTCTACTCTCGCTTTTTTGTCCTGGGGCGGGGCAGATTTATAATGGGGAGCCGGGGAAGGGGGTTCTCTTTTTATCTACCTTCTGGATTTTTGGCATCCCATGGATCTGGTCTATTATCGACGCCTTTTATGTATCGGTAAAGATCAATGATGGTAAATTGCCAAATTTAGGTAACGCGACGCATGTTTTTCTATTTGTTTTAATTCCTCTCTTAACGGTGGCGATATTCTGGATGATGATTCTGCTTGGAGTTGTTTCTGTTTTGAAAGTTTAGGGATGAACAAACTCTTTCTCATAGATGGAAGCGCCTATTTCTTCCGTGCCTATTACGCTCTCCCCCCTCTTGCCACGTCCAAGGGTGAGCCTACGAATGCGATATTTGGTTTCTCTTCCATGCTGCATAAATTGATAAAGGAAAAGAAACCAAGGTATCTCGCAATAGTTTTTGATTCTAAGGAGGATACATTCAGGGATGAAATATATGAGGATTATAAGGCAAACAGGAAAGAGATGCCGGATGATCTTTCGGCCCAGATCCCATATATAAAACGGGTTGTTGAGGCTTTTAAAATCCCAGTGGTGGAAAAGCCGAGATTTGAAGCCGATGATCTGATTGCCTCCATCATCCATCAATTAGAGGATGAGAAAGACTTAGAGATTGTCGTGGTTTCGAGCGATAAGGATTTGATGCAACTGGTTAATCCCGGGGTCGTACTCTACGATCCGGCGCACATAAAGGGTCCCAAGACATATGACAAGGAAGCCGTAAAAGAGAAATTTGGCGTTGAGCCAAGACAGGTACGCGATCTTCTGGCCTTAATGGGTGATAGCTCGGACAATATTCCTGGCGTTCCTGGAGTCGGTCCCAAAACCGCTGCTGACCTAATTAACAGATACAGATCGGTTGAGAACCTCTATTCACATCTGGATGAAATAACAAAACCTGCGCTAAAAAAGAATCTGGAAGATCATCGAGGTGATGCCGAACTCAGCCTCAGGCTTGTGACACTGGAGAAGGACGTCGGGGAGAGTTTTAAGCTGGATAAATTTCTATATAACGGGCCTGATAACGATATGGTTGTGGATCTTTTCAGGGAACTGGAGTTTAACAGGCTCCTCAAAGATTTAGAGATAAAACGATCTGAAAAAAAGAGCGGTACCTCCGACGTCAAAAGGGGTGAATACGTATCGATAACGGATAAAAAGGTGCTCGAGGAATGGATAAGGAAGATTGAGAAGTGCAAAAGATTTGCTGTAGATACAGAGACAGATTCCATCGATCCCATAAAAGCAAAATTGGTTGGTGTTTCGATCGCCTTAAAAATCGATAATAAGATAGAGGCTGCCTATATGCCTCTTCGTCATAAGAGTGACGTTGTTCCAGAACAGGTTCCCGTTAAAGAGGGGGTCAAGTTATTAAAAGAGGTTTTAGAGAATGAGAAGCTTAAGAAGATAGCGCAGAATATAAAGTTTGATTATCTGGTTTTTAAGGGTGATGGGATAACGGTAAAAGGCATCGATGATGATACTATGTTGATCTCCTACTGCCTGAACCCTGCATCGCAGCACAATCTGGATGCGTTAACCCTTTACTATTTAAACCATCAGAATATCTCCTTCCAGGAGGTTGTGGGCAAAGGGGCATCACAGATTACGTTTGATATGGTTCCGCTTGAAAAGGCTACACCTTATGCTGCCGAGGATGCGGATGTAACACTGAGGTTGTCGGAGGTTTTAGGTGGAGAGCTCTCAAAAGATAAAGAGCTCCAAAAACTATATAGAGATATAGAGCTTCCCCTAGCCGCTGTGCTGGCGGAAATGGAGTTGAGAGGGGTTAAAACTGATAGAGCGTATCTTAAGACTTTGCAGAGGGAATTAGGTGAAGAGGTTGAAAAGTTCGAAAGCAGGATACAACAACTAGCTGGTGAACAATTTAACGTTAATTCTAATCAGCAGCTCCAGACTATTTTATTCGATAAATTGGGATTGCCATCGGTTAAAAGAACAAAGTCCGGTTATTCAACCGATTCAGAGGTTCTTGAAACACTTGCCCCGCTTCATCCTCTTCCGAAACTGATCATTCAATATAGGGAGGTCTCTAAACTTAAATCCACGTATGTCGACTCACTTTTAAAATTAGCGGATGATCATGGCAGGGTTCACACATCCTACAATCAGACCATTGCGGCCACTGGCAGGCTATCCAGTTCCAATCCAAATCTACAGAATATTCCGATTCGAACCGAACTAGGAAAAAAGATCAGACAGGCATTCATTACAGAGCCTGGCTGGCTCCTGCTTAGTGCTGACTACAATCAGGTGGAGCTGCGCCTTTTGGCGCACATCGCTAATGACGAGGAACTAATAAAGGCATTCAAAAATAATCATGATATTCATACATCGACAGCCGCTGAAATATTTAGTGTTTCATACGATGATGTTACCGAAGAGCAGAGACGGCAGGCAAAGACGATGAATTTTGGAATCATTTATGGTATTTCCCCTTTCGGATTAGCCCGTCAGCTCTCAATCTCCCAGGACAAAGCAAGAAGCTATATAGAGAGATACTTTGAAAGATATCCCTCGGTTAAAGCATATATGGAAGATTCCGTTAAATCCGCGCGTGAAAATGGTTTTGTAAGGACAATTTTTGGAAGGAGGAGATATCTTCCGGAGCTACACTCAAAAAATCCCGCGGTTCGCTCCTTTGCCGAAAGGATGGCCATAAATAGCCCGATTCAGGGCACGGCTGCCGATGTTATTAAGGTGGCAATGTTAAAAATCGCGGATCAATTTGCGCAAGAAAAATTGAAAGCCCATCTGATATTGCAGGTCCACGATGAGCTTATTGTCGAGGCCCCCGAAGAGGAAATGGATAAAATAAAGTCTATTGTTGAGAAAGAGATGACCGGTGTTATTAAGATGTCCGTACCACTCGGTGTTTCGATCGGAACCGGGAAGAGTTGGGCGGATATACTCTAGTAATTTTTCTCCAGAATTTTCTTCATATGCTCCTGTCTGAATTCAAAAGTATCGTTATCCGGTGACCCTGTATTAGGGGTTGAGGTTGGGGATCGCTCTGTCCCAAGCATTTTTAATTCTTCTGCTGGTCTAAGCGATGGCTCAATCTGTTCGTCCCCGTACGTGTCCAGGGTCTCTGGAATCCAGGCAGGAGAGGTAGATGGAGTTAGTAGAACGATCAGGATCAATAAAAAGAGAGGAGTCCTCATGGAACTTCTTATCGGAATTATTCGAAATATTATTAATTGTTATTATTGAGTCTCTTCAGGTTCTGGAGCCTTCACGAGAGATCCGGCGGTATATTGAACCCCATTATAAAAAATTGCGTAGATTAATATTTGCCCAACTGAAGCGGTGTCCGCGGTATGGCTGTAAAGTGCGAGGTCAGTTCTTTGTGTGTCGGAAATTGTCGTTGAGCCGCGGGTTATCACCAATCTTGTGGGGGTAGTGGCAATTTTACCTGCTGAGTCGACCAGGGATATCGAATAAGGCTCTCCAACGACTACCTCTGCTGGCGCAGAGATAGAGTATTGGCGGGGTGTTGTTGATGTTGTCTCTCCTCCACCCAGCTTTGAAAGCCCACCGCTCTCACCACACGAGATAAGAGTGGAGAAGATCGCAAATAGTATTAGGGGTAAAAATAGCCTTTTCATTATCAGTATAATAGTGAGCAATGAGTGTGCCAATTAAAAGTGGGGGATATCAGCTAGTTGCGAGTGGGGTGTAATGGGTTGCTTGAATAAACAATTATCACTGTAGAAAAGAGGGACAGCTGGAGCAGTGTGTCTAAAAAATTATACAAAATATGAATACTTCTTAAGCCTGTGAAGCAGCGTGCTCTTTGATATTCCCAATAACCTTGCGGTCTTTGATTTATTTCCATGAACCTGTTTTAGAATCGTTTCAATGGCATGTTGCTCCAGGTCGTGAAGCGATTTGAATTCTTTTTCTCTGATAATATCGGGATTTAGGGATGTGTTAATACCGGAATTTAGTAGGAGGTCAGATATCGCAATTCTGTTACCCGCTGATAGATGAAAAGTCCTGATGAGCGTATTTTTTAATTCTCTGACATTTCCGGGCCATTGATAGTTAGCAAGCACCCTTAGGGCGTCATTAGATATCGAGCCGTTAAGTTCCGTAAGGAAGAAATCGGCTAAAAGTGGAATGTCCTCTTTCCTCTCCCTCAATGGTGGTATCTTCAATGGAAGAATATTAAGCCTGTAAAATAGATCTTCCCTGAATTTACCTGCTGCAACCAAAGCACTCAGATCTCTATGAGTTGCGGCAATTACCCTGCAGTTGTAGTTTTTTGGAATATCGGAGCCTAATGATTTGATTTCTCTGTTTTCAAGCGCTCTAAGGAGCTTGGGCTGCAAACTTAAAGGTAATTCTCCGATTTCATCAAGAAAGAGTATTCCATCCTTTGCCGCCAAAAAGGCCCCCTCCCTGAATCTCTCCGCGCCCGTGAAGGCTCCTTTTATATGGCCAAAGAGTTCACTCTCAATCAGCTCTGGAGCCAGCGCGCCACAATTGACCGCTATGAATGGGGCACCGGAAGAGTCGCTTATGCTATGAAGGGATTTGGCTACAAGTTCCTTCCCGGTGCCGGTTTCTCCATGGATCAAAACAGTCTCTCTGGAATTGGCAACACTCCTCATGTTTCTAAAGAGCTCTTTCATGCCGGTGTTAGAGGAGGTTATAAGTCCGCACGATTCTGTTCCCTTATTGTGTGGTTTCGGAAGTATAGAAAAAAGTGTTTTTCCGATACGAACTGTTTCATAAAAGGATATATTTGCTTCTTTTATATTCTGAGATCCTATAAAGGTTCCATTTGTACTTTTTAAATCCTTTATAGCTATAGACTGCCTGTCGATCTCTACCTCGATATGCTTTTTTGAGACGAATTTATCCAGCAGCCTGATATCGCAGCCATCGCTGCTACCGATTATACTTTTTTTCTTTAGCCGGAATTTTCTCCCTTTATCGGGTCCATCCCCGATTACCAGTTCAACGGTTCCCGGCATCAGATTGGCGTTCTTATTGATTTCGAGCCTTTCTGTTCTCTCAAGCATGGGTGGGTGGGTAGCATGTGCGGAAAAAGGGTGTCAAATACGGTAATGTCATTCCGAGCCTACTCGTCATTGCGGGAAGCCGGAGGCGACGAAGCAATCCCCAGCCTAGTTTTGGGTCATTATTTCTCTGCCTTAGATATCAGACCCCAGATGAAAATCTAGGGGTTTGATGTGGTCAGGTGGAAATAATTATTTATTATCTAGTTTATTTTCCACTCTTGCTAATTGGGACCGCGAAAATGCAATTTTGGAAGAAATTGCAGTGACTGCAAAAAAATCTTGATCGTTAGGCTCTTCTCCTATTTTTGATTGCAATACTGACAACTCTGTGAGTAGCACCATGATATCTGCCTCGAGAGAGCCCTTCATATCTAAGAGTTCTTCTTTAGTGCAAGTATCTAGAGAATTTACAAATCCAAAATGAGTTGCTCTTTCTCTTAATCCAAGGGCTTCAAGTTTCTTACTCAACCCTTCAGAGATGCACTGTGCTTGTGCTGATGAGAAGCTAAATCCTAAAATGCAAAAGACCAATAAGATTATTTTTTTCATAAGTACTCCAATATTAATTAAAATTCAGTTCCTTTTTCAAAGATGTTAGTTTATTAAAAGATTAAACCTTAAAATTATAATGCAACTCTTGGGCCAGTCATGAATTAAACTAAGTCTAATAATAACATATAGTTATGTGTTATTATTGTGTGCGATAGAACAAATAAAAGCCAATATTTGTCATTTTTGTAACAGTGAGCGCAGATAAAACCCAATGATTTTGTCTCTATGTGTTTTGCTCTTTTTCCGAGGTTAAATGTCCTCTTTAAGGAAAGCAAGCCTTTTAATACACAGATTGCTTCCCCCCACGGCTTCGCCTGGGGGCTAAAGGCTTTTTACGCTCGTAATGACGGGAGATTGCTTCGCTTCGCTCGCAATGACGAGGAGAGATCCCCGTTTTCACGGGGATGACAGGGGGCACTTGCAATAACGGTGAGATTGCTTCGCTTCGCTCGCAATGACGAGGAGAGATCCCCGTTTTCACGGGGATGACAGGGGGTACGGGAATGACAGTACGTCATCCCGGCGAATGCCGGGATCTGCATTCGCAATGACAACTACTTATAGATTTTTACGACCCTGTTTGGCTCCGCGTATTTGACTGCCTTACTTTTCTGAAAACAGTTTATCCCTTCAGCGCTGGAAGAGGTGACCTTGACGTGAAAGACGTTGATTCCTTCAAGGTGTTTAATGACCGTTCCACCGCAGGAAGCAATAATATTATTGATTTCATCCTCCGGGGTTCCGGTCTGGAATTTTACCAATAATTCATTCGCAACCAGCGCGGAGTCTTTCTCCTTTTGGAGGTGAATGGATTTTGTTTCTCCACCGGGGCTTTTTGCGGTACAGCTGATTGAGATTATAAAGGTGCAAAAAAGCAGAAATTTTATCATTCGCATCCCCCAATTTTTAGTGGTTGCAGGGTGCCGTCAATGGTTCTTATTATCTTCCCTTTTGTGGCATCTGCTATAGAGGCTCTAAATCCCGAAATAAGGGCATTCATTATTGAATCCATGATGTTTTGTCGTACGAAAGGGTATTCCCCAAGAGGGATGTCGGGTTTTAAATAAAAAATTCCGTGTGCGAGCGTCTCTGCTTTGGCCCCCTGCTTCTTTTCGCATTTATTATCGGACATGGAGCATTCCTCGTACTCTCCGTACAATTCTCCATTTAGAACCAGTGGTTCAAATACCACATAGCCACTATTGGCAGACATCTCCCCGCTAATTTCTTCCCGCCAGGCCCGCTCCTCGCTTTTGCTTATCTTGTCCCCCCGACCGGGGAGAGACGAGAGGTTTTCTACCGGGAGCAGTTTCCATGCTATTGTCAGCTGAGGAACCCTGATGATGGAAGAATCCTTTACTATTTCATAGTGTGAGCTTCCCATCTGATATTTTATTATAGATTGATACGTGCCAATGAGGGATGATGGGTAGAATATATTGTAATGGTATAATTCATTGTTCTCGGCTGGTTGTAGCTTGAGTGCATTCACTTCCTCTTCGCTAAGTTCATAGGAATATATAAAGTATCCATCCTTGACGTATGTTGCGTATATGTCGAACTTTTTAAATGCGTTGAATACGCACGTTGTGCTTGCCCTTATTACGCTTATTAACTCAACCTCATCCACGTCAAAATCGTAAACCTCATCGTCTATATCGGTCCATGGATCATTTTTTGCTTTTTCCAGAAGCTCCGGAACCCATAGCGATTGGTCGAAGCGGTTCATGGCAATGGAATTGTACGGGTGTCGAAGCTGACTGAGTGTAACGGTAAACTTTTGCTTTTCGGATTCCAGCGGGTTGATGATTGGATTATAGACGTATCTATAATAATCTGCTCTTCCTTTTTCCATAATCTGCGGGTAAAGGAGCGGTTTATTCAGAAACGACTGGTTAAGGGTGAGGAGCGGGGAGACCGTGGCAGGCTCCAGACCATTCGCGAAGGTAAATGGTGAGGTAGACAGGATTGCTAATGCCAGACCAAGAAGATATTTCATTGTTGCTTCTCCAATAAAAACTATTTTGTTATCTCATTTTTCAGGCTGGTGAAAAATACAGATACAAAGTCTGCCATTGTTTTTGTCCTCAGCGATTCGGGTATCTCTTTTGTGTCTGATAGTGTTAAGTCTGTAATCCTGAATTGATATTTCAGGAGAACGATTGTCCGGTTTGGATCAATGGTGCCATCCGTATTCACATATTGTTCAAGAAGCAGATAACCTGACGAGACATCAACACCGTTATTTTCAAAGGGGTTTTCATCCCCCTCTTCATCGTCCCAGGGATCATCGCCGCTTCCATCAAATAATTCAGAAAGTTCCCAGCGCAATACGACCCTTTTTACGGTTACTGTACTGAATGCGCTATTTTTATATAAAACCGGGATTGGAATATCCTCTTCAAATCGCTGGAACTTGTTAACCCCACTCCATTCGAATTGCAGGATCTTGGATCTATAGTAATGATACCAGGTGTTTGCATCCGATTTTAGTTCATGAAACTTCTCCGGCAGGGATTTGAAATCATCTTCTGTTAATATTCTTGATTCCCTGTATGAGGAGTGGAATTTGGGCCATTTGTGGAATTGACGGTAGATCTCTTCCACCATTTCAAGTGAATATGGGACGATTAAAAAGATCTCTAATGTCTCGGTTTGCGAATCGTAGTGTAATAATCGCTGTTCAGTTTCAAGTATCCGGTTTCTCTCGCTGTTATTAATGGTAGATTTTTGGGACAGATCGTCCGCGACCTCTTGCGGGGTTTTTCCTATAAGCTCTCTTGCGTGTACCTTCTCCTCTTCGCTCTTCGCATTTTCCCAGATTGCCTCCACCTCAGCCAGGGAATACCCTGTTTTATTCCTTAGCCCTGCAATATCATCCGATTCTTCAAGCAATCTATTTATTATCCGTTCCGGATATGAGCGAAAAAGGTAACGGAAGATAGAGATCTCTCCATTCTCTAATCGGCCGGCTGAGAGCTCCGCGGCTGTCCGATTTAAATAGTATTGAGAAAGCATAAATTGTGGGAATATGGATCTTGATGCGGGGATCGGATGTGATTCCGCGAATCCTAAGTTTGCCAAAATTAGAAATGAAACTATATGAATAAAATTCATGGCGAACCCCTAAATACCGAGGTTGACTCTAATATATCAATACTCTTCAGTCTAGTTATTTGAAGATAACAGATTTGTGAACAGTTTCATTGCCCTATAAATCCCGTCCTCTCTCTCCAGTCCTTTTTTGAGGAATAATAAGGCACGCTTGGTTGCTTCCCTATCCTGCAGTAATG
>MGRR01000105.1:0-1336 GCA_001798265.1 Deltaproteobacteria bacterium RIFCSPHIGHO2_12_FULL_43_9 | reverse complement strand
GGCTCTCCGAGCCAAAAACCGTAATGAATATCTGAAACCCAGGTGGGACACCTTTTGATTCGGCAAAGGAGTCGATTATATTTCTATCATTAAATAAGATTTCAATGAGAGGGAATAGGCTATTAAATAATGCATTTGCCAGTTGGTCATCTTCCGCGCGAACCGCGACCCTGTTCAATAGATTAAAGAAGGCTGTGGCGGTGGTTTTATCTGCTGAGCAGGAGCTCTCTATAAATCTATCCAGGACGGAGCCGTAATCTGGAATCACGCTTAATTTTATGAAAACAGGTGGTAAATGCCTTATCTCTTCTCCCCAATAATTAATCAACTCAAAATCTTCTGCGCCGGAAACAAATGGTGGATTCTCTGAGTGCAGGGTTTGTAGAAGCGATACAGCCTCATCGATTGCCGAAAGTTTTGCGGGTAGCTGTATTAATGGGGCGGTAACGGAGGCTATGAGTTTTGCTCTCCTGGAGGGCTCAATCCCCTTCCAGGGCATATAGGATTTGGACCCGAAGAAAAACCCATGGTTGGCCTGATATGATTTCAGCAGGGCGTCCATTAAGAAAAGATCCCTCGTCGGATATTCTCCATCATACCTTTTTATAAACGCGGCCAGTTCGGTCAAATAGCTCTCATCAGGAATAGCGTCCCCTCGTCTCAAATACTCATCAAGCGGGATTAGGGGGGTAAAGAGATTTGGAACAAGGAAATCTCTGATTGCCTCTTCCAATCTGGCTTTAAATAAAGTCGGATCATTTTCTCCCGCCGACTCCAAAATCTCCCTAAGTATACTTGGGCTCTGGTTTATCCTTGCTAAAATATTTATTGGCTCTGTTCCATTTAGCCACCCCACTTTTTGGTAGAGGAATATTGTCCAGTTGTGTGAGACGTTTTTTAGAGACCGGATCAATGGAATTGTTTTACGGAAGGTTACAACCGTTTCCAATGATTTGATCAGCTCGGGCTTTTGCGCGTCGGGCGGAGCCAGTCTTCGCGCCTCCTTCATAAATAAAAATTTTAGCGTCTTATGATCTATCCAGGTTTTTGTGTAATCCTTGAGTAACTTTCCAAGGATGGAGGAGTTACTATTCTCAATAATATATGCATAAAGATTTCTTGTCTGGTTTATTAAGCCTGTCAGTTCATTTTGTAGCCTGTTTTTTTCGTCCTCGTTCTTTGCATGCTCTATTGCCTCCTTAAGTTTTAGAAGCTTATCAACATCCTCCTCGTCGCTATACTCCGGTAGATTGCCAAAAAGTTTATAAAGTAAGATTTTTTCGTCAATCAGAGATTGCTTCGCTGCGCTCGCAATGACGTAATCGTCATCCTCGTG
>MGRR01000104.1 GCA_001798265.1 Deltaproteobacteria bacterium RIFCSPHIGHO2_12_FULL_43_9 | reverse complement strand
CAAAAATACGCAAAACTTATGAAACGATCTAGCAGGGTGATATCTTACACTCTATTCCAAAATTCATTCAAACCAAAATAATTTAACCATTTTTTTAAATAATTATGATCAATATCTACAATAGCAACCATAGATCGAATATCATCCAGATGCTTTTCCGATCCACCCTCGCGATAATAATCTAGTTTTTTTATTATTATATTTTCCGACGATGCAATATATGCCTCAAAATCACTCGTAATCTTAACCTTTCTCTTCCGCAAAAATTCGGACTCATAATACTGGGAAGGCTTTAAAACAATAATATCAACCTTTATACCTGATAACTGATGTATTAAGTTAAATGAACCCCTCCTTGTTACCTCGCCACTTAATACTTCAATAGGTGGGCAGTAATATTCATCAATTGGAAAAGATTTCTCAAACTCTTTAATTTGAGAAGACCTGATATTAACAACCAAATCAACATCATTTGTAAATCGCGGCTTTCCGTAATACATCGAAGCTAGAGAGCCAACTAAATAATAATCAATATTTAATTTTTCAAAACGAAAAACTACATCCTTTAGAACTTCTAATGGTCCAATCACTTTTTCTTCTCATTTGATTCACGTAAAAATTGTGAGGTCATCTGAACCAATTCTTCTTCAAGAAGATTTGGATACTGTTTTGAAAATTGTTCTTTCTTGACATCAAATGCGAATTTATACATCTCATTTGCGGTTTCAATATTAGATTGTTTTTGCCTATTTTTTAGTTCGCGATCACTCATTTTAAACCCTGGTGCCAGAGACGAAATCGAACCCGGGAATTTAAGTTCATGTTATTACTGATTATTAGAACAATATCAAGATTTTAGAGCTACTACTTTTAATTTAGTATTATGAAAGAACATCTATGGTCTCTCTCCACTTCCCCTTCCATTCTTTGAGGGAGATCTTCGGACGCGGGGCACCATCCTTATATTCGATTAAACAATAGGTGCAGTGTCTGTAGTGCCCGTATGAATCTATCTGAAGGGAGGTTATGGAGTTCCAGGTTCCTGTATTGAAGTATTCTTTCGCATTTTCAAACTGAGAATACGCATGAACGTGTGTATGACCAAAGATGATCGCGTTAAGATCTGGATTTGAGTCAAATATTTTTTTCGCGAAATGGGTCATATCCTCGAAAAGGGTAATCTCTTTTAGAATCTTAAACGTCGTTTTTAGATTCGTATATCTTGTTTTGGTACTTCGGAAACGGGTCTGGATAAAATAGAAGATCATTTTCGAAACCGCGTTGAAAAAGAAAATTAAATCGTTAAAAAATGCCCAGCGAAGCATGAGGCGGAACGGCCTCACCCTGTCCACCCATGGCCTTGTACGTTTCATTTTTGTTAAATAATTTATGATAAAAAGCGAGGCCCATGGAAGATTCAGGATCGGCTCCGGGAGATCTTTCGACAGGAAGAAGTGTTTTGTTTCAAATTTATTTACAGCCTCGTACTGGTTGCCATGCTCAAGGTATATGCCATCGAACTCATAAGAAATATTATGAAAATAAACCCTTCCTCCGATTGTCTCTCTTAATAACGATCTGACACCGTCCCAGAGGATATCCGGATCGTGATTCCCTGTTAAAAACGTTATCGCATGCCTCTGATCGCCATTAAATTCCTTAAATGCGTCAAAAAGTTTTCTATGCCCATTTATGGCGCCCTTCATCTTCTCTTTTGAAATCCGCTCTGTAATTACATCAGGGAAATAGCCTTTGTAATCAATCTGGATGGTATCGAAAAAGTCACCATTGGCAATAAATTCAACATCGCAGTTCTGGAATTCCCCGGAAGAATAGTATTGAAGAAGCTCAATTAACTGTTCATCCCCGTCGAATTGTTCCAGAACATTAAGGGTTCCATTCGGCAGGAACTTACCCTTCCCAAGATGCAAATCACTTATGACGACCTTTATTTTTTTCATGTCACCAGAGCTTCTGTGGTTTTCTCCTGATACATCGACCGGTCCGCGCTTTCAATCAACTGCTGAATCTTCTCCCCATCGTTGGGATATGACGCAACCCCGACTGAGGCTGTTATAGAAAAAGGCTTCCCATCCGGTGATGAAAATTTATGGTTATTTATCATCTCCTGAAGTCTTCCCTTTACCTGCTTTGCGTCCTTCTCGGAACAGTTTGGCAGGATCACGGTGAATTCATCACCACCATATCTAAACACACTATCAACATTTCTGACCCCCATCTTCAAAATATCAGCGATCTCCTGGAGTATGGCGCTTCCGGTAAGGTGCCCGTACCGGTCATTAATAATCTTGAAATCATCCAGATCAACAAAGAGGAGGGAAAATGAGCTTTTGTACCTCTCCCCTCTCTTCCATTCCCTCTCCAGGCTCTCCTGAAAGTACCTGGTATTATAAAGCCCGGTGAGATCATCGATAAGGGCCATCTTTTGCGCAGCTTCGAGTTGACCTATTAAATTATTCTGTATCTCCACCTGCTTCTCTAAAATCGAAAAAAGCTTTTCAATGTCTGATTCCGAGAGTTCCGGTGATGGATTAATAATTGTTATGAAATCCTGTGGGGAATCCCCAACCTGACAAACAATCATTGATTCCACCGTAAAGGGATGGATCAGGGCCGGGGGATTTAATTTATCCATTCGTATCTTTTTGGAACCATAACGCAGGAACTTTCTTGGATCAGCCATGGATCTGGCCTCCTTTTTGGAGGCCGGATAAACGGCCGAAAGCCTCGGGTAGTCAAATCCTCCTGAAATCCATAAAACCGCTTCACAATCACATAAATTAAAAACAATTTTTGAAACCTGTTGTCTTAAACGATCTTTATCCAGGCATGCGGAGATTCTCTGACAGGAAGAGAGGATCTTCTCCAAATCCATAAAATCTTCGTTCATATTATTTGTCCCCCCTCCTCATTCTCCAGAACATTCATCGCAACCTTTAGAGCCTTTGTAACCTTGCCAACCCTCTGCTTCCAATATTCAATTCTCTCCTTTGAGAGCTGAAGCTTTTCACCCCTTCTCTCAAGTTCAAACTGAAGCTCTTCAAATTCCCTTTTTAATAAAAGAATTTTCTGATCCTTTACCTGCATTAATTTTTCAGCATCCTGCTTTATCTCCAACGCCCTGGAGGCAAATTTCTCCTCACGTTCTTTTAATTTTTTTAAATCCTCTTTCGCTCTCTCTCTTAAATTGTCATATCTCTGGCGTAATTCACGATTTTCCTCTTCCATGGCTTTAGATCGCTTTAGTGCATCCACCAGATTCTTTTTCATACCCGGCAACATCATTTTCAGATCATCACGCTCTTTAATCAACCGATCTCTTTCAGTAGAAACATCTTTAAGCTCCCTGGTTGTATCAACCAACCTCGAGGAGACCTCATTTATCTCCCTGTGGGCAATCTCCAACTCTCTGGAGAGGATGGATAACTCTTCGCTAGCGTCATTGTCATCCCGAAACGATTTGTCATCCCGGCGGAAGCCGGGATCTCTTATGTCATCCCGAAACGATTTGTCATCCCGGCGGAAGCCGGGATCTCTTATGTCATCCCGAAACGATTTGTCATCCCGAGACAATTTGTCATCCTGAAACGAAACCATTACGTCATCCTGAGCCGAAGGCGAAGGATCTCGACGCGAGATTGCTTCGCTTCGCTCGCAATGACGATTTGGTTCGCAATGACGGAGAGACGTACTTTCGTCATTGCGAGGAGCCGAAGGCGACGAAGCAATCTCTACAAATTTTGATCTGATCTCCTGGCCTGAAAGTTTTTGCGCAATTAATACCGGTATATTTCTAATCCCTTCCTCACCCTCAACATATACATCCGCGGGAAATCTTCCCTCGGAATGTTGCTTCAGTTGTGGATTACAATCCCTTGAATAAAGAATAATCAAAGGTCGCTTTTTACATGGATACTGCGTCAGATTATCCACAACAATCCCACCGTTGAGATCTGACAATGCATAGTGAATTAGAAATATATCGAACTGCCGCTCCGCGCCACGTTCAAGGGCAGAGGTCCCTCCCCTGACAGAGGTTACCTCAAAACCAGACTCCTCAAGGAGGGATGCTAGAGCGGTATCGGGGTCGGCAACCAATATTCTAAGAACAGTTTGAGTTTGCACTTAAAATAATCTTACCACAGCGAATCGATTGGAGTGTAGTGGTAGCCTAAATCTTTAGCTACAGCCTCATAAGTAACCATACCATTATATACATTTACACCCTTTAGTAGGCTATTATCCGCTTTTGCAGCCTTTTCCAACCCAAGTTCAGCAATCTTTAAGGCATATGGCAGGGTGGTGTTTGTAAGGGCATATGTAGATGTTCTCGCAACGGCCCCGGGTATGTTGGTCACTCCATAATGAATAACCCCATCCACCTCAAAGGTAGGCTGTTCATGTGAGGTTGGTCTTATAGTTTCAATACAACCCCCCTGATCAATGGAGATATCTATAACGACAGAACCCTGATCCATCCTGGATATCATCTCAGAGGTTACCAGCCTCGGCGCCTTAGCCCCCGCCACCAGAACCGCGCCAATCAAGAGATCAGCCCCCATCACACTCTCTTCTATGTTGGTCTGGTTGGATTTCAGTGTGACAAGCCTTCCTCCGAATATATCATCCAGGTATTCAAGGCGGTTCAGGTTCGTGTCTAAAATGGTCACCTGAGCACCTAACCCTACCGCAATCTTTGCGGCATTGGTTCCAGCAACACCACCACCAATTATGGTAACTAAACCCCTTCCAACACCAGGAACACCTCCAAGCAGAATGCCCTTTCCCTTATCCTTTCTGTCTTTTTGCAGAAGATGCGCGCCAATCTGTGTCGACATCCTCCCGGCTACCTCGCTCATAGGTTTTAAACAGGGAAGGGTTCCGTTTGGTTGCTGAATGGTCTCATAGGCAACAGCTTTTACCTTTGCCTGTATAAGTTGTTTTGCAAGCTTTGGCTCGGCCGCCAGATGAAAAAAGGTATAGATAATCTGCCCATCCCTCATCAACTCAAATTCCGGTGGAAGAGGCTCTTTCACCTTCATGATCATCTCTCCCCTCTCCCAAACCTCGGTAGGCTGATTAACTATAATAGCGCCGGCATCACGATATTCATGATCATGTATGCCACTACCTATTCCAGCCCCCGCTTCTATCAATACCTGGTGCCCTGCGGATACAAGGTCTCGGACCCCCGCAAGAACAACACCTACCCTGTTTTCATTATTTTTTATCTCTTTTGGTACACCTATTATCATTTATTCTTCTCCAATATTTCGATTATCATTCCGTCATAACCCAATTCCACCTTCGATGGGAGACGAAAATTCGCTTGCGCATAATCGAGCTGGTGCCCCAGATGTGTCAATATCGTATGCTTAGGTTTTAGCTCCTCTACGCACAGGATAGCCTCATCTATCGACATATGATTCCTATGTGGTGCAAATCGAAGAGCATCAAGAATTAACACATCTAGGTCCCGTAGCCAACGCTTTGTTTCAGCGGGAAGCTCCTTACAATCCGTAATATAGGCAACCCTACGATTAAATAGATATCCATACGTGGGGACATCCCCATGGATAACACTAAGAGGGATTATATCTAGTCCAAACAGCTCTAAGTTATCGATAATAGGTGTAATTGTGAGGTTAGGTACCCAGTTTTTCATATTGGGCCTTGGGGCAAAGATGTAATCGAATTTATTTCTTATGGCCTCAGCCACTACCTCCGGGGCAAAACAGGGTATGGGGCCATCCTGAATATAATTAAAGGTTCTCAGCTCATCAACCCCATGAACATGGTCAGCGTGAGTGTGCGTATAAAGAACAGCGTCCACCCTTTTGATGCCAAATTTAAGCGCCTGAACGCGCAAATCGGTAGAGGTATCTACAAGGAGCGTTTTACCCACGGTCTCGATTAATATCGATGCCCTCGTTCTATAGTTTTTGGGATCACTGGATCTGCAAACACCACATGGACAACCAATAACCGGAACCCCGGTAGATGTGCCACATCCTAATATAGTAATCTTCATAAACTGACTTAAATTTCTTCGTAACTACTCACCCCGTGTGTCATCCCGGCGTGTGTCATCCCGGCGAAAGCCGGGATCCAGATTCCAGCTTTCGCTGGAATGACAGCTGAATAGTTACATTTCCTCTATATTAACAAGATGATTCGTCAACTTACCCCTTTGGTATCCATCAATATCGATTACAACCTGTTTGAACCCTAGTGATTTTCCTCTATTCAAAATTAGCTCATGAAGGGGGGAGGCTGTTGCCTTTGATACCAATTCCTTATCTACCTCTATCTTAGCCATACTTTCGTAAAAACGGACCCGGCATTCCAAAAACCCCAGCGAGTGCAGAAACTCCTCAAACTCCTCCACCCTCTTTAACCGCTCCGGTGAAATTGAAATTCCCACAGGGAATCTTGAAGACAAGCATGGTGATGCCGGTCTATCCCACCCCTGAATATTTAGCTTCTGACTGAGCTCTCTGACATCGATTTTTGTAAACCCTGCCTCAACCAGAGGTGATCTTATTGCGTACTTTTCCTGAGCCTGTAGCCCGGGCCTATGCTCTGATAGATCATTCATAATAGTGCCATCGTATATAAAATTTAATCCCCTCTTCCTCCTTACGTTTTCACAAATTCTATAAAGTTCATCCTTGCAATAGAAGCAACGGTTGTCCGGATTTCGAATATAGTTTGGATCGTCCAACTCATTGGAACTTACGATAAGATGTTCTATGGAAAAGCGCTGAGCAAACGAGACCGCCTGTGCCATGGCCTTTCCCGGCATACTGGGACTTGCAGCCGTTAATGCTACTACCCTATTTCCCAATACCTCTGTTGTCACCTGAAGCAGTAGAGAACTGTCCACACCACCACTAAAGGCAACAATTGAAGGACCCCCGTCAGATAATATTTTTTTAAGCCGATCGACTTTAAGTTGAAGCATTGTTCAAATCTTTAACATAGCTGATCTTTTGCATCAAAATATGTTATTATCTTTCTGTGCGTCTCCATCATACCTGTTTGATCGTGATGACGCTTTTTCTTTTCCCACTTACCTCTCAGTCACTGCCGCAAACCGGAGAGAGATTTGAGGTTTTGGTTGATTTGGCTAAAAACCAATCCGCTGAAGATCTGGAAAAATCAGCTATCTCGTGGTTTGCGGATATTCCAGGCAGGGACAAGACACGTTTTACCACATTCCGCCTGGGATTGATTTACTATAAAAATAAAAAATGGAACAGGGCGGAAGAGGCGTTTCAAAAATTACTGGTCCTCTACCCGGAATTCAGTGATTATGCCCTTTATCATCTAGGAGACATAAAACTGGAGAAAGAGGAATATAAATCAGCCCTCAATTACCTTCTCTCATTAATAAACAATCATCCGGAGAGTATCTGGATTGAAGAGGCGTATTTCAAGATTGGTCGGACATATCTGGCCTTAAGGGAATTTGAAAAGGGAAAAGAGGCCTTTGATAAATATCTGGTAAACTATCCAAGTGGAATCTTCAGACAATTGGCGGCGTATAAACACGCTGTCTGTCTGGAGGAATTAAAAGAACCGAGAAGGGCATTTTATGAATACCAGTCGATCTGGATTAAATATCCAAACGCGGAATTTGTTGGCGAATTAAATGACAGATTAGAGAGATTTTATACCTATCCGGATTTCCAGAACTCCATTCCTTCTCCACATCAAAGATTCGCAAGAGCGATGGCATTTTTCAGGGACCGGCACTTTTCACGGGCGCTGACGGAGTTATTAGCTATTGAAAAAGAGCAGGCCGATTCCAGTGACAGGGAATTTCTGGACCGCGTTAAACTGCAAATAGCCAAAACCCAGATGAGGCTGAGGGATTACGAACAGGCGATTGAAACCTTAATGGATTTAAAAACAAGGCACCGCAACTCCAATATATTTGCAATGATCGCAAGGTCCTATGATGGCATGGGTAAGGTTGATGAAGCAATCGACTGGTATAGCCAGATAATATCAATCTTCCCCGGCAGTGGTGAATCGAGAATCGCGCTTTTTAATATCGGAACAATACATCTTAGACGCGCGGAGTATGACAAGGCGATTCAATATTTCAGGAATTTCTCCAAAACATACAGGCATGACAGCTCCAGACAAAACGCTTATTGGCTGCAGGGGTGGAGCCTCTTTTTAAAAGGGGATTATGAAAAATCACTCGATGTCTTCCGGGATTCCTCTCTTGGCAAAGACTCATCGGAAGAGACAGTAATGATGAAATACTGGCAGGCAAAAGCCCTTTTTAAATTGGGGAGGTCAGAAGAATCGAGGCAGATAGTTGAGTCCATAATAATAAACCGCCCATTAAGTTATTACGCCTTGATTTCAGAGCATCTGCTTAAGCGAATCTCCCCCGAAAGAACATTAGCATCCATAATGGCGGAAAAAGAATCTGTTCCGGAGACTGGAACAACGGTATTCAAAAGGGAAGAGCCGCGGATTGATCCACTATTAACAAATAGAAATTACCAGCGCGCCGGAACCCTTATCAGAATCGGACTTATTGAATACGCGAATGAAGAGCTGAAAATTGCCGACAAAAACACAAGGGATAAATCTATCCAGATGTTAAAGCTTCTTGCGCCAATGTACCAGACCATTGGAAACTACTATAGGCCACTTTATCTGGCTGTCACCACATTCAGCCCCCAGCTCTCTTTTCCGGTTACAGATGAAAACAGAAAGTGGTGGGAGTATGCCTATCCGCTCGCGTTTTGGGATGATGTAAATGAATTCTCAAAGAAATATGGTGTCGATCCATTTTTGATCTTGTCACTAATGCGCGCAGAGAGCCATTTCCAGACCGATGTTGTCTCCCCCACGGGCGCGGTCGGATTAATGCAGATAATGCCGATGACAGCGACCCATATAGCCCTAAAACTCAAGTCTAAAGATTTTAATTTCGAGGATATGCGCCGGCCAAGAAGCAATATACAATTTGGAACCTGGTACGTTAAACACCTTTTGCAACAGTTCGACAATCACCAGGTATTGGCAATTCCGAGTTATAATGCCGGCCCGCACCGGGTTAAAGCGTGGATCAGGGAGAGAGAGGGGCTGGAACTTGATGAATTTGTCGAAAAGATCCCCTACCCGGAAACGAGAAATTATATAAAAAGGGTACTACAAAATTACTGGACGTATAGATTGTTATATAAAAAGACCTTTGATTCCGGCATAGAACCGCAAATAACATATAAGGTACAGGGTGACCCACTCCCATCGGAGGAGTGGAGTAAAACATTCACCGTTGACTAATTTGACAACATTCTTGTCACAAAGTTAAAAACACACACGCGTCATTGCGCGCACACACGTCATTGTGAGCAAAGTACTGTCATTCCCGTACCCCGCTTTCGCGGAGTACAGGCTGCCGCGGGAATCCATGAACGGGGCGCTGGATCCCCGTTTTCACGGGGATGACAGGAGCACGGGGATGACGAAAAGGACTTTTTATGAAAAAAAATCAATTTTTATCACTAATATTTATTGTTTTAATTCTTTCCGGTTGCACCGCAAAAACTAGATACTCTTTTGACGACGAAACCTTTCATTTTGATATCTCAACCGAACCACCATCACTGGACTGGAATACGATATCCGACACAACATCCTCCAATATCGTCGATAATATCATGGATGGGCTGACAGCCTATAACTTCACAAAATCCGAGGTCGGCATCACTCCGGCCCTGGCTGAGTCGTGGACAATCTCGCCAGACGGTAAGGTCTACACGTTTAAAATCAGGAAAGGGGTAAAGTGGACTGATGGCGCAGAACTAAAAGCAAAGCATTTTGCCGATGGATGGAAAAGGCTTGTTGATCCCAAAACGGCATCACCATATGCCACCTATTTGTCTTTCGTAAAAAATGGCAGGGAGATTAGCGCAGGGAAAAAACCGGTGGATTCAATGGGGGTTGAAGCGATTGATGATTATACATTCAGGGTAACCCTGGAAAATGTCACCCCGTACTTTTTATTCGCCACAACACACGGCGCAACATATCCAATCAGACTGGATGTTGTTGAAAAATTTGGTGACAAATGGACCGATGCTAAAAATATCGTAACGCTGGGTCCATTCAAACTTAAGGAATGGAATCACGACAAGAATATTATTCTTGAACGAAATGATACATATTGGGGAGAAAAACCGAAAATTAAAACAATGGTCGCCCAGATGGTGCTGGAAACCTCAACCGCCTTGTCATTATTCGAATCCGGTCAACTCGACCATATACAGACAATACCAAACTTTGAACTTGAACGGGTTAAGAAGGATCCCAAGCTGTTGCAGTCTTTGAAAACAGGCCCCAATTTTTCAAACGTCTACTTTGGATTTAACACGAGGAAACCACCATTTAATGATCCAAACGTAAGAAAGGCATTTGCCTCATCAATCGATCGAGTTTCTGTGCTAAAAGCAATAAGAAGAGATTTTACCCCCCTGCTTTCCTGGATACCTACCGGGATGCTTGGATATAACTCAAATATAGGTTTAAAATTCAATCCATCAAATGCCAAGGAATATCTAAGAGCAGCCGGATACATCGAAAAAAACGGAAAATGGATTTCAAAAGAGAGTGGGAAGGAATTCCCTAAAATCCGCCTCGCGATCACCCCGAATGAAAGTGCTAAAATACTCGTCGAGAATCTACAAACCCAATGGCGTAATAATATTGGCATTGAACCCGAATTATATTTTGAAGAGTGGAAGGTTTATTTAAGAACATTGGAACTCGATCCTCCGGAGATATTTTATATGGGATGGGTGGCTGATTATCCCGATCCCGATACGTTCATGCAGATATTCAGATCATATAGCAGCGATAATAGAACCGGCTGGAAGAGCGCAGAATATGACAGGCTGGTTACGGAAGCCGGGACAACGCTTGATAACGGCAAAAGGGTTTCGCTTTACAATAGCGCACAAAGGTTATTGGCTGAGGAGGCAAATCCCTTTATCCCTCTTTATACATCGACGCAAAACTATCTGATGAAGCCATTTGTAAAGGGTTTTATCGTCAATCCCATGAGACAATGGAGGTATTCAGGAATCTATCTGGAGAGAGGAAGCTATAAAGATTAGTCCCTCCGTAACCCAGCGATATTCTTGACAACTTCTCCTGTAGCCCGATATAAAGCCCTATTCATTAACCCTTCTTTTGAAGAGGCGGATCTTTATGAGAAAAATTGTATCTCTCTTATTAATTCTATTACCCTTAACATCAATCGCGTTAACCGGTTGCACAAGGAAGAAATTTGGCGATGACACATTTGTCATTAACGTCTCAACAGAACCGCCCACACTCGACTGGAATAAATCTGAGGATACAACCTCTAGCCTCTGCATCAACAATCTGATGGATGGATTGGTATCCTTTGACTGGGAATCAAACGGAATCGGTGTAAAACCTGCGCTGGCGGAGTCATGGACAATTTCACCAGACTCGACTGTTTATACGTTTAAATTGAGGAAGGACGTTAAGTGGACTGACGGGAAGCCACTCACCGCGCAGCAGTTTGTTGATTCCTGGGCCAGGCTTGTTGATCCAAAAACCGCCTCTCCATACGCCTATTTTATCTTTAGCGTAAAAAACGCGCAGGCTATAAACTCAGGCAAACTCTCGACCTCAGAGCTTGGTGTTAAAGCCCTGGATGATTCAACCTTCCAGGTTACACTGGAGAAACCGGCCTCATACTTCCCTTTTATCGGAACACACCCACCAACCTTTCCAATCCGCAAGGATATCATTGACAAGTATGGGGAGAGCTGGACAGATCCGAAGAATATAACGACCCTTGGTCCATTCAAATTAAGTGAATGGGTACATGAGAAGAAGATTGTCTTCGAAAGAAACGACGATTACTGGGGGGAGAAACCTAAGATCAAGACAATGATTGGACAGATGATTACCGAGGCCTCCACCGCGATAAGCCTCTTTGAAACAGGGGCCTTAGACTTCACGCAGGAGATCCCCGCCCTCGATCTTGAGAGGGTAAGGAAGGATCCCAAACTAAAACAGTCACTCAGGGAGGGGCCATTTTTTGCCAATTACTACTATGGATTCAATACAAAAAAACCACCTTTTGATAATATAAATGTCCGAAAGGCATTCTCTGCCGCGATTAACAGACAAGAGCTACTTAATGTTATCCGAAGGGACTATTACCCCATCACATCCTGGATTCCGATCGGGATGATGGGTTATCAGCCTGACATTGGCATTAAGTTTGACCCTGAAAAGGCCAAACAATACATGAAAGACGCCGGATACGTTCAAAAGAATGGAAAGTGGGTCAAGGCAGCGGATGGCACCCCACTTCCCACAATTGGAATAGGGTTTAACACAAATGAGATGCACTCAATTGTAGCCGAGAATCTACAGAATCAATGGCGAAAGAATCTCGGGGTTGAACCAGAGCTTAGAAATGAGGAGTGGAAGGTATATCTGAAAACCCTGAAAAACGACACACCTCAGCTTTATAGACTGGGCTGGGTTGCCGATTATCCGGATCCAGACAATTTCATGGCGCTCTGGTATTCATGGAGTGAACAAAATAACACCGGCTGGAAAAATCCCGAATTTGACAAACTCGTTCAAAAAGCTGCTGCCGAGATGGATAAGGATGTAAGAAAAGCATTATATGACAAAGCCCAGAGAATAATGCTCGAAGATGATGTCCCCTTTATTCCACTCTTTACAAACAAACAGTATTTTTTACTTAAGCCATACATTTCCGGCTACACTATAAACCCAATGCAGCAGTGGAGATTCTCCGAGGTTGCGGTTGAGAGGGGTAATAAGAAAAACTAGTAGAGTGTTTCATGAGTTTTGTGTATATTTGTCATCCCGACGAAAGTGACGTAAGTCATCCCCAGCGCGAAGTGCGTGGGGGTCTCCACGGGGAGATGCCACACGCCGTCTTCGACGGCTTGGCATGACGAGTGATAGATTCCGGCTTTCGCCGGAATGACAAAACTTATGAAACACCCTACTAGCTAATTAAAAATCAGGGGTATTATGTTCGTCTTTATTGTCAGACGACTAATTGGTTCAATAATAGTTCTTTGGTTGCTTGGAACCCTGGTATTCTTTTTCTGCCGTTTCGTTCCGGGCGGCCCCTTTGATCAGGATCGCGCCTACCCGCCTGAGATAAAAGCCAATCTTATGGCGAAATACAAACTTGATCTTCCTCTACACAAACAATACCTTCACGTTCTGAAAAATCTGGCAAAGGGGGACTTTGGTCCCTCCACCAAATTTGTAGGCCGTGATGTAAACGATATCTTAAAAGATACCTTCCCTGTCTCTCTGCAGCTGGGTATATTCGCGCTTCTCCTTGCGTATATATTCGCAGTCCCCATTGGGATTATTTCCGCCTACAAACAGAACACATGGATAGATTCCTCATCAATGTTCGTCGCGATTGTCGGAATTTCGCTTCCGAACTTTTTACTGGCAGCGCTTTTAATCTATTTCTTTGCCGTAAAATTGAGGTGGTTTCCCGCCGGATTATGGGAGGGTCCAATCTATTGGATTCTACCAAGTGTCTGTCTGGGATTTCGGATTATTGCTTATCTAGCACGATTCCTAAGAAGTTCAGTACTTGAAGTAATAAAAGAGGATTATATAAGAACCGCCCGCGCGAAGGGGCTCAATGAATTTAATGTTGTCATGAAGCACGTTTTCAAAAACAGCTTGATACCTGTTGTTACAATCTCGGGACCACTGGCTGCCGGAATAGTTACAGGCTCATTCATTATTGAGCAGATGTTTGCAATCCCGGGAATGGGTAAACATTTTGTAACTGCCGTTTCAAACCGTGATTACCCACTCGTCATGGGTACTACGATTCTCTACGGGATACTCATGATCCTGGCCAATCTTCTGGTTGATATCGCGTATGCCCTGATTGATCCACGAATAAAAGTTCCGGGAGCGGGTTAATTTTATGAAAACAGCAGCCGGTGTATTAGGCAAGGTACAAGCGACAAGATCGGCCAGTCTCTGGAACGACGCCTGGAGAAGATTAAAGAAGAACAAAGTCGCTGTAATTTCTCTCATATACACCTTATTCATCTGCCTCGTAGCGTTACTGGCAAACCATCTTGCCCCCTACTCTTATAAAGATCCTATCGGGGACCCAAACCTCTTTTCCACACTTTTTCCAAGTCTCAAGTTTCCATTTGGAACAGATCAGCTTTCAAGAGATCTATTCAGCAGATGTATTTATGGCGCCCAAATGTCGATGTCGGTTGGAATTGTAACAGCCGTCTCATCCTTGGTCCTCGGATTAATCTACGGGGGGATATCGGGCTACGTGGGGGGAAGGCTGGATGGGGTCCTAATGAGGATCGTCGATGTGCTCTTTTCATTTCCGAGTCTCCTACTGATTATTCTGATTCAGAGCATGATCGGACGGGGATTGCTTGGAATCTACCTGGCGCTAACAATAGTTGGCTGGGTATCAACCGCGAGGTTGGTACGTGGGCAGGTGCTACAGGTTAAAGAGATGGTATATGTAGAGGCAGCAAGAAGCATAGGTTCCAGAGGAACAATGATTGTCTTCAGGCATATATTCCCCAACATCCTCGGCCCACTGATCGTAACACTAACATTCAACATTCCTAATAATATTCTGGCGGAATCGTTCCTCTCATTTCTCGGTCTTGGCGTTCCACCCCCTTACGCAAGCTGGGGATCGTTAGCTAGAGATGGCTATCAGGCATTGCAAACCTATCCCCATCTGATTTTTTTCCCAAGTATTCTGATCTTTCTGGTTGTTCTGGCATTTAATTTATTGGGGGATGGGCTAAGAGATGCCCTTGACCCGAAGATGAAGCGATAAATTGATCAACAATCTAACAAAATAGTAGGTGGTATTATGCGAAACGCACTGTTACCAATCCTTTTACTCCTCTTCTCGATTACATCATGTACCAAGGCGAAACATGATCAGACATTCAGATTCGTACTGACGAGTGAGCCTCCATCCCTCGACTGGTCATTGGCTACGGACCATGTCTCGGCGGACATTCTGGTCAACATAATGGAGGGACTGGTCATATTTGATAACAATCTAAAACCACAACCGGCCATGGCTGAGAAGTGGGATGTAAGTCCCGATGGAAAAACCTATACATTTCACATCAGGAAAAATATTAAATGGAACGACGGGAAACCCCTTACGGCACACGACTTCTATTATTCATGGCAAAGGCTTCTTGATCCAAAGACAGCCGCTGAATACGCCTATTTCCTTTTCGATGTAAAAAACGCGCAAGAGTTTAACAGCGGAAAACTAAAGGACTTCTCCAAAGTTGGCCTTAAGGTAGTCGATAACTACACATTCCAGGTGGAGCTTTCTCATCCGGCGTCCTATTTCATAAATGTTCCGACATTCTGGGTAACCTTTCCAATGAGAAAGGATATCGTGGAGAAATTTGGTCCAAACTGGACAGATCCACAAAATATCGTAACCGCGGGACCATTTATACTTTCAGACTGGAAACACGACGCAAAGGTAACACTCACAAGAAACCCAACTTATTATGGAACGCCGGCAATACCCGAAAAGATCGAGGCTTTGATAATAAATGAAGACATAACCGCGATCTCCCTTTTTGAAACAGACAAGGTTCAACTTATAAGAAGAATCCCACCACTGGAGTTACAACGATTCAAAAATAAACCAGAGTATATAAATGCACCATATCTCAGGGGTTACTATTATGGGTTTAATGTGAATAAGCCTCCGTTTGATAATCCAAAGGTTCGTCAGGCATTCAGTTACGCGATCGACAGAAAACAAATTGTTTCAATTCTTAAGGGGGGACAGATACCAGCGACAAGCTGGGTACCAAAAGGGATGTTTGGATTTGAACCAGGGGTTGGAATAGGCTTTGATTCCAAAAAGGCCAGATCACTTTTGGCGGAGGCAGGATATCCCGATGGAAAAGGCCTTCCAAAGATAACCCTATATTTTGATTCACGTGATGATAACAGGCTTGTCGCGGAAAAGGTTCAGTCGCTATGGAAGGAACATCTTGGAATAGAAGTTACTTTGGAAAACGCGGAATGGAAGGTTTACCTGAAACAACTTCAGACCGATACACCCCAGGTCTGGAGGCTCGGATGGGGCGCAGACTATCCTGATCCCCACAACTTCCTTGAGCTATTCACCTCATATAGCGGAAATAACAACACCCACTGGAAGAATCAAACATACGACACATTAATAAATGAAGGAGCAAAGGAATTTGACCGTAATAAGAGAGAGGAGATCTACAGGGATGCTCAGATTCTCCTAACTGAAAAGGATGTTCCGATGATGCCTCTCTTTTATGAAGCACAGAATATTCTCCTAAAACCATATGTAAAAGGTTTCCAGCCAAATGCCATGAATATTCTTATTCTTAAAAATGTAGAGATGGATTCGTAAAGTATCCGTCATTGCGAGTATACTCGTCATCCTGAGCGAAGCGAAGGATCTCGCACGATTCTCGTCATTGCGAGCGCAGCAAAGCAATCTCACGTTGAGATCCCTCGCTTCGCTCGGGATGACAACGTGAGATTGCTTTGCTGCGCTCGCAATGACGAGAATCGTGCGAGATCCTTC
>MGRR01000103.1:141-7890 GCA_001798265.1 Deltaproteobacteria bacterium RIFCSPHIGHO2_12_FULL_43_9 | reverse complement strand
GACCAAAATGCCCCACATTCTCCCTGGAGTACTGAGCCTGTTTTAGGGACCTTAGAAGCACAGTATTTATTAACCTTGCCTCCGGTTTGCCTTCAGCTTTCTTAATAATTGACGCTAGCTCAATAGGCCTTACCTTCCCCCGCCCTAAATGCAGTTGAAATCCAAGGTTATGCAGCAGCCCCCTGAAGATATTGATGGTCTCATCGTCCGGGGGCTCATGAACCCTGAAAATTCCGGGTGTTTTAGAACCCTCAATAAATTCCGCAACCGCTTCATTAGCCGCAATCATAAACTCCTCGATCAACATATGAGCATCATTCCTTGGGCTTTTTACTATCTGTTCAATTTTACCGGTCGCGTCCAAAATAATCTGGGATTCAGGCAAATCAAAATCGAGGCTCCCACGCGCCGCTTTGCTACTTTTCAGCAGGCGAAAGAGTTCAATCGCAGGCCCAAGATTAGGATAATATTTTTTGTACCTACTGATGACTTCCTCATCACCCCCCATCATTTTCCAGACCTCGGTATATGTTAGACGATGCCAACTCTTAATTGCTGATTCATAAATTTCGGAGGTTAATCTTCGCCCGTTTTTGTCAAAGGCCATCTCAACGGTAAAAGTCAAACGATCAACACTGGATTTCAAGGAACAAATTTCATTTGAAAGAACCTCCGGCAGCATAGGAATTACACGGTCAGGGAAATAGATGGAATTCCCCCTGCTCAACGCCTCTTTGTCGAGGACAGATCCATCCTTTACGTAATAGCTGACATCGGCAATTGAAACCCAAAGACGATATCCATTTTTTTCCTTCACTACGCAGACTGCGTCATCAAAATCCTTCGCACTCTCACCATCAATTGTAACAAATGGCAGGCTTCTCAGGTCCTTTCTACCATTAAGTTCTGAATCATCAATCTTGGTTGAAATCCTCGACGCTTCTTCTCTGACATTTTTAGGGAAAATGGCCGGCAGATCGTATTTACTGATTATTATATCTGTATCGATTTTAGGATCACCATCAACACCAAGAATCCTTACAACTTTACCTTCCACATTATGTTTCCCATCGGGGTATCTTACAATATCCGCAACAACCACCTCCCCCTCTTTAGCTGCGCCAATATTATTTGGTGATATATACATTTTAGAGGAGGAAGCCTCGTATTCCGGCACACCATACGGGATTACAAAATAGTGTTTTTCAAACCTCCCGAACGTACCAACAATCCTCTTTTTTCCCCTCTCCAATATTCTAAAAACACTCCCCTCTCTCTTCCCCCTTCGCCCCTCTCTCGTTATAATTAGTACCCTGTCTCCGTCCATTAATGCCCTTGCTTCCCTTTGGTTTAAAAAAACATCTTCCTCACCCGGGACCCCAGAACTCACAAAGGCAAACCCCTTTCTATGTTTTGACACTACCCCCTCAAGCTTGTCCCCTTCACGAGGCAGGCAATATTTATGTCTATAAGTGCTTATTGCCCCATCGCTAACAAGCTTTCGCAGCAGTTTTTGAAATTGCCTATGAGCACTTTTATCGATTTTTAAAATGTGCAGCAGATCCCCGAATGAATAAGATCTATTGGGATGTGCGCGAAAAAGTCTTACAATTGATTCTTCTTTCATATATCTTAAGTATCCTATAATTGATTATTTTGAAACTCATTGCTAAATGACTATGGTTGATCTCATAAATATGCCGAAGTGGCGAAACTGGTAGACGCGCTACATTCAGGGTGTAGTGGGGGTAACCCCGTGGAGGTTCGAATCCTCTCTTCGGCACTTAATACAGTAACAAATCGCACTACGTTGCAATAATTGTAATTGTTCACTGAATACGGATTTTCACCAAAATTAGCACCATCCGTGAAATACCAGCTAAAACCCTATCCGCGCTCACAAATGCAATATATACTTAATAAAAGTAAACAAGCCATTTTAAACTATGAACCAGGTCATTCCACTAATATTGATTTTTCTCTGCATAGGCATTCCAGTTTACTATCTTTTTATTAATCCTCTCCGGGAAAAAAGGAAATACAAACAAACGTGGGAGAAAATTGAGAACAATTTGCAGCCAAAAAAGGAAATAGGCTTCAAGATATCGATATCGGAACATAGAAGGGTAGTGAATCCGTCAGAGAGGATTATCGTAAAGGAGATGGCCCATAAATCAAACATTCCAATAACACTGTTGACCCTAGAAACACAAGGGTGCATTCCATTCGGGGTCAGGATTGAATATGGTGGGGATGAAAAATGGGCTCCTAAACAGAAAAATCTCTTGCCTTACATATTCCACAAAGGACGTCTCCATTTTTGGTCTGAAAAAAATCTGGATTGGACAAAATTCCTAAATAGATTTGAACATTCACTGTTAAACATCGCGCATACTAATAATTCAAACAAACGGGGATACACAATCCATGTAAATAAAAATAAAACCAGCTTCAGGGAAGATTATATAATTAAAGATGAAATCCGCATCTTAAAGATTGTAGATGTACTCAGGAAACTCTCTATTTCCTCTTTTTAGCAATTTTAAGAACCTCAGTAAGTTGGCTCAAGGCATATTTGTGGTCTGCCGCAGATAGCCCAGCAACACACGACTCCGGAATCTCAACCCCATACCCCCTGATCATTCCATCAAAAGCAGCGTACAGTACGCAGATATTGGTACAAACCCCCGTTAGAATCAGCTTGTCTATCTTTCTTTTCCGCAGCTCCGCGTGGAGCGGGGTCTCGAAAAAGGAGGAGAGTGTCTTTTTTGGAATAACTATATCCCCCTTCTTGGGTGATAACTCTTCTATAATGTTGCCCCCACTGGAGCCGGAAACAGCGTGCGGAGGCCAATATCTAAACTCTTTATCATCTTTATCATGGGAATCGCACAGATAAAAAACCGGAATTCCTGCATCCCTTGCCTTTTTGATCTCACTCTTAATCGCAGGGATTATGTCTCTTCCACCCTTAACCTCTAACGGCGCCCCGGGGAGTATAAAATCATTTAGCATGTCTATTACCAAAAGGGCTGGTCTGGGCATTCTACTACTCTACAACCTCTTCTTCCGTGGTCTGTGGTTCACTTGTCGCGGGTCTTCTGGGGGCAGCACGCTCACGACCTGAGAGTATATTCTCCTGGATTGTTCTCTGCTGCTCCTGGAGCGTGGAAACACGGCTCTCTATATCTTTTAATCTGCTTAATATCTCTGTTAGCTTAACATCGATCGATGAAGTGGCCGTTGATGGGATTCCCTGGGCTATTGCTGACGCCGGAACCGGCCCAACGCTTTTCGTAGAGGCAGACCTCGCAACCCTTCCACAGGCATCAACAACCTGCTCCCGTTTTGTCGCGCTTAAATCCTCCCAGGATGGATACTTTTTCAAACAAGCAAAGAAGCTAGAATATCCGAATGGCTCCATAAACTCCATAATAGCTAAAAGCCTCGCGGTCTGGCTCACCTGGGCAATACTCTCTTTACTCGAAACCTCCTCCGCGAAGATTTTTTGGATGCCTCTTCTATAACCATTGAAACTTGGCAGATCAGAATCTTGAGAAAAAGCGGAATAGGAGAAGAGAGGAACGCAGAGAAGGAATATGCACGAAACCATTATTTGCTTCATGCACCAATCATACTAAAAAAAATGAGGCTCCGTAAAGGAGCCTCATTTTTGGTCTTACTTACAGGAGGTATGAATCCTTGACCTAGTCCATTAAGTCAAGCTACCGAGATGGAGCTTCTAGGATGAACACATCCCCTTCCCAGACATAGAGTCTTTCGGTTTACCCATTCCCCTATTTGGAAAAAGGCAAACCTACCCTGAAAATAAGGCCAAACCCTAAATTTTGCTTGAACCAAACCATCGAGGACTGCTCTCACTCATCATTGTAACCCCATTGGTATAACTATTCAATTTTATTGCTATTTATGTCCAAATTCTTCGACGAACCTGTATGAAAACCTGACCTGCAGTAACTATGTCTTATTATGTAAATGCTGATTCTTTCCGGAATTTAGTGGAACCTGACTATCGTCATCCTGAGGTGACCATTCGTCATCCTGAGCCGAAGGCGAAGGATCTCCTGCTAAATTGTGAAGAGATCCTTCGCCTTCGGCTCAGGATGACGCTCAAGACACCGTTGTGTATCACGATTAACCTTCACTAAATAACGGAAAGAATCATGTAAATGCGGGGGTGAAAAAGCTCAAAATTGTCACTGCCCGAAATTGGGAATCTAGAGAATCTTCAATGAATTCAATAGATTGTTCATTTTTATATAGCCATTTTATTGGCATTTTAGTTGCAAACAATCCGGAATAGAGGATATATATTAGGTTTTCTAGGAATGAAAATGAAGAATCACATTCTGTTCCCCTTAATTGTATTTTTATTGTCCCTCCTTACGGCTGGATGCGGGATGAATAATGATCCAGGTGCGTTAACCGGGACATGGACACTTTATAGCGGAGAGGTCGAATATATTGCGCCACCGCCTATACCGGGTAGACAGGTTACTTTTAAGGTACATGATGGTTCGGTCTTAAAATCTTTCAATTCAAACGGCCACGAGACCTCAGTTTCAATTCAGGGAAAAGAACATAGACTGGTATTTAAACCCAATGGTGAATACATCATCTATTCAGGTGGCATCGCAATAGAAAAAGAGGGTATAGTCACAGGGTTACCGATATATGAATCTGGCACATATAATGCCAACGAAGCATGCTTGGCCCTCAGTCCTGTCACGTTCAATGGAACAAAACCGGGGAAGATAGAAGTATTCCTTAGGGGAAGCTGTGGTAAAAAAGGTGGGGCCCTCGATTATAAGATAGAAAATGACTCCTTATCAGTTATCTGGAAAAGCTTCTATTTCCAAAATGATCCAACATCCAAAAAGCCTGATCTTCTAAGGGTTGAAGGCAAAATGAATTTTGTGAAAATCTCCGACAAGATATTATTGCCTTCCGCAATCCCGCAAAACGCCAACAACCCCGATGAATTTACGTCTCCAAAAGATACATTCTTTGGGCTAGTTCCACCAAACACCAAAGATAATCCAATCTTCATCCCAATAGAATCAACATCCGAGGTTATTATCGCGCAAGATCCGCTTTTGGATGTAAAAATCATTTCCCATCAAAGGTCGTACATTATATCCGGATTATCTACACCGGAAAAACCGGAAAACGCGAACCTGTCGTTACATTTCATTTCAAGAGTTACACCAGAAGAATATTTACAATTTAAAGATGCTGAATTAGAGAGGCTTGGATTTACACAGACAGAATATGAATATTCAATTGATCCCGACAAATGGGTTCCCAGGGCATATGTTAAGCAACTCCCAAAAGAAACAATATATATTTATGAGGCTGTGCGAGAGAGAAAAACATCTGAAGGTAATCCGGTGCCAAAGCTCTACATTGTAAGAATGAAGCTCTATCTGCCCATAGAAGAGGGGAACAACAAGGAAGCCTCACTCTCTATCCACCGAAAGTGGAATTTCCATCTTCAGTTCTTTCTTTCACATTATCTCTCTGAAGATGCCCACTTCCCTGAGGACGACGAATAAGACGCCTGCTTAAATCCCTTTGAAGAACGCTCCTCTGATAAGAAACAGATTCCAGAAGATCATCCTCTTTTAATTCTCCCCGCCCCTCAATATTTGCAATTGTCAATGCAACCTGAAGAGCTAAATCCATCGCGCGGTAGGTTAACACATACTCCTTTGACAGCTTGGCCAGAAGATTCTGGATATTTTTGTCATTATAAATGATTGCGACAAGTTCATGATGCGTTAACTCGCTGTTTGGTTTTTCAAACCTCTTAATTTGCATGGCACGCGCCTGCGCTATTCTTTTTAACGTAGAATCCACCTCCATGCATGATTCAGTACTGTTGCAAAATTCATACTCTTTCGCAGGCGCCATTACCACCCTTATGGGAATCCGGTCCAGGATAGGACCAGAGAGCTTTTGCTGATACCTGATAATCTCCGGCAAAGAACATCTGCAGCTATAATCATCTATGCCATAATATCCGCAAGGACATGGATTCATGGCCGCAATCAATACAAATTTTGCAGGAAAAATCTCTCTCCCACCTGCTCTAGAAACAGTTACCGCCCCGGAGGATAGCGGTTCACGCAATGCCTCCAGTGAGGCTCTGGAAAACTCCGGAAGCTCATCCAGAAAAAGAACACCTCTATGCGCAAGCGTAACCTCTCCCGGGGTGGGAACAGTGCCACCACCGGTTAAACCAACAGGGGTTGTGTGGTGATGAGGAGCCCGAAAAGGTCTTACCCTTTGTGGAATCTTACTGCTCCCAATCATTGAGTGGATAGCCATAACCTCCAACGCTTCAACATCTGTTAATGGAGGAAGAAGAGAGGGAAATATTTCTGCAAGCATTGTTTTTCCAGAGCCCGGTGGTCCGGAAAATAATATGTGGTGATTTCCGGCGGCAGCTATTTCAATTGCCCTCTTCGCAACAGGTTGCCCTATAATATTTGGAAAAGATTTCAAATTTTTCTCGCTCCTGGTCCAGGCAACAGGTTTAATCCTGTGTAAGGATTGTCCACCACGTAAATGCTCTATAACCTCAATCAGATGACTCGCAGCAAAAACCTCTATGTTTGGCAGCGTTGAAGCCTCAGCCCCATTCTCAGCTGGGATGATTAGAGTCTTGACCCCCTGCAGTATCGAGCGCATACCAATTGGAATTACACCCCTTATTCCCCTTAAGCCCCCATCAAGCGACAGCTCACCAACCATTACAACGTCGGCAATAGACTCCTGATCGATTTGGCCGGTCGAAATCAGCAGTGCGATCGCAATTGGCAGATCAAAATTTGTTCCCCTCTTAGGAAGGGTTGCGGGGGCAAGGTTTACAATAATTCTTTTAGAAGGAATATCTATATCCAATGCACGGAGGGCAGAAGCGATTCTGTGGCGGCTCTCTTTGATTATAGGATCATTGGCTCCCAGCGCCGAAAACTCCGGAAGCCCAGGAGAAGTCTCCAGTTCAACCGTAACCAGCTCACCCTGAATACCCAAAACCGTCCCACTTGTTACCTGTGCAATCATGAAAAAGCCAAGTTGCATGAGACATGCCACAATTTTTAAGCTCAAAATTTCACAGGGGGGGTCCAAAATTGGACGGTTCGGTCGAAAATTGTACGGTCACGCTATTTTTTCCTCCGACCCCAGGGGGACAGAGGAAAAATCGTATTTTAGAGATGGACCTGCTCTGCTAAGTGGCAGGCCGTAAAATGTTGGGGGCCATTAATTTGCCTAAGTGGGGGCACAATGGTTTTGCAATCATTGATGATGTTCATCTGGCAACGTGTGTGAAAAACACAACCGGGTGGCGGAGTAAGTGGACTTGCAACATCGCCCTTTAGCAAAATTCTATGTTTTTTATGCGCGGGATCAGGAAGTGGAACGGCGGAGAGTAGTGCAACGGTGTAAGGATGTTTTGGATTTTTATAGATTGTTTTCGAGTCAGCTACCTCCATAAGCTTGCCCAAATACATCACGGCCACCCTGTCTGATATATGTTCAACAACCCTCAAATCGTGAGAAATAAATAGGTACGTCAGATTCAGTTGTTCCTGAAGATCCTCAAGTAGATTAATAATTTGGGCCTGAATGGAGACATCAAGTGCGGACACAGGTTCGTCACAAATAATTAAACTTGGATTCACGGCCAGAGATCTGGCAATACCTATCCTTTGCCGCTGACCA
>MGRR01000103.1:0-129 GCA_001798265.1 Deltaproteobacteria bacterium RIFCSPHIGHO2_12_FULL_43_9 | reverse complement strand
TGGGGATAGCTGTTTACCGATTCTTTTCTTAATCCTACAAGATCAAGTAGTTCATAGACCCTCTTCCGTTTCTCTTTTCTTCCCGTGTATAAGTTATGAATCTTTAGGGGTTCTTCAATAATGGAGCCA
>MGRR01000102.1:102715-103909 GCA_001798265.1 Deltaproteobacteria bacterium RIFCSPHIGHO2_12_FULL_43_9 | reverse complement strand
GCTTTGGGGGTCGCTGATTGTTTATTGATGCTGGAGTATTCGATATTTTCAGTTATTTCTCCCGAGGGGTGTGCTGCAATTCTTTGGGGTGATCAGCTACAGGCCAAGACCGCTTCGGGCGCCTTACAATTAACAGCGGATAAATTGCTCTCACATGGGATAATTGACGGGGTTGTTAAGGAACCATTGGGTGGGGCACACAGGGATCTTCCCTCGATGGCAAAGGATATTAAAAAGATTTTAATAGAAAAGTTAGAAGGGTTGGTTTTGCTTGGTGAATCGGATTTATTAAATCGTCGCTATGAGAAGTACAGGCGACTCGGCGTATGGAGTGAAGCATGATCTTAAGTATGACTGGTTTTGGAAGGGGGAGTTCAAAAGATAAAAAGAGGTCATATTCCGTTGAAATCAAGGGTGTTAACCATAGGTTTCTTGAAATAAGGGTAAGATTGCCAAGGGAGATCGGGCATTTTGAACCGGCAATAAGGGAAGAAATATCAAATTCTATATCACGGGGTTCTGTTGATGTTACAGTTAACAGGGAGCAAAGACCCGATAAAGAGGATCTTAAATTAAATTTAAATCTACCACTGGCGAAGGGGTATTATCTTGCTCTTGAAAAGATATCGCGGGCTTTAAGGTTAAAAAGTTCCGTTTCAGCAGAGACAATTGCCAGATTCCCCGAGGTCTTACAGATATATGCCTCACCCGTTGATGACCGGCGGGAGTTTTTAGTTCTGAAAAAGGCTTTGAAATCCGCTATTACAATGATGCTAAAGATGAAAGGGGATGAGGGGAGAAATCTTCACGTAAGCATGGGTAAGGAGCTAAAAATTATTGAGCACGGTGTTCAGGAGCTCCTCTCTTTAGGAGACAAGGTAGTCTCTCAATACCGGGAGAAGCTTCGTGAAAGGATCAAAAAACTCGCGCTTGAAAGGGAACTGGATGAATCAAGGATTTCCCAGGAGGTTGCGATTTACGCGGATAGATCTGATATATCAGAGGAGCTTTCCAGGCTGGAGAGCCATATCAGTCAGTTTAGAGAGGCGCTCTCAAGCAGAGGTGCGGTTGGAAGAAAGCTAGATTTTCTGGTTCAGGAATTCTTACGCGAGACCAATACCATAGGTTCGAAGTTTCCTGAAGGCACAACGGGCAGATTGATAGAAATGAAAAGCAGCATAGAGAGGCTAAGAG
>MGRR01000102.1:102606-102700 GCA_001798265.1 Deltaproteobacteria bacterium RIFCSPHIGHO2_12_FULL_43_9 | reverse complement strand
CGCCGGGAAATCGACAATCTGTAAGGTAATCCTGGAAAAGTTTTCGGATTTAAGGCTCTCCGTTTCCTATACTACAAGAAAGCCAAGGCATAAC
>MGRR01000102.1:81544-102598 GCA_001798265.1 Deltaproteobacteria bacterium RIFCSPHIGHO2_12_FULL_43_9 | reverse complement strand
TGGTTCTGATTATTTTTTCGTGGACGAAAAAACATTTAACAGGATGAGGGAGGATGGAAAATTTGCTGAATCCGCACAGGTTCATGGATCTTGGTACGCAACCTCGAAGGAGTTTATAAAGGGGATACAGGATGAAGGAAACGATGTGCTTCTGGAAATCGATGTTCAGGGAGCGATGAATTTAAAAAGGTTATATCCGGATTCAATTACGATATTCGTAGCGCCTCCCAGCCTGAAGGAACTGGAAGCCAGACTCAGGGGGAGAAATAGCGAAACAGAGGAATCGATTAAAAAGAGGCTGGAGAACGCGAAGAAGGAATTGGAGTCGAAGGATTTTTACGAATATATTGTTGTAAACAAAAATTTAGAAGAGGCTATTAAAGAGACGATTGATATAATTAACAAGCGAAGATAGAAAAATATGCCAACCCTCGATGATATAATTCATAGAGTTAACAGTTATTATCCATCAGCCAATACCGATCTAATAAAAAAAGGATACGAATTCGCCGAAAAACAACATGAAAAGCAGGTGAGGAAATCCGGGGAGCCCTATCTTCAGCATCCCGTAGAGGTGGCAATTATTCTAACTGAATTAAAAATGGATGTTTCAACGATTGTGACCGCCCTCCTGCACGATACCGTTGAGGATACCGGCGTGGCTCTGGAGGTTATTAAAAAGGAGTTCGGGGAGGATGTAGCAAATCTTGTTGATGGCGTGACAAAGATCGGAAAGATCCGTTTTCGGACCACCCAGGAGAAACAGGCTGAGAATTTCAGGAAGATGCTATTGGCAATGGCAAAGGATTTGCGCGTGATAATTATCAAACTCGCGGATCGGATGCATAATATGAGAACCCTTCAATACCTGCCCTCGAATAAACAGGTGAGAATTGCACAGGAGACCCTCGATATTTATGCCCCTTTGGCAAACAGGCTTGGTATCGCGTGGATTAGAAGTGAGTTGGAGGATCTCTCTTTGAGATATGTCAAACCTGAGATCTATGAAAAACTGGTGGAAAAGGTTGCGAAGCGGCGCGCCGAAAGAGAGACATACATCAATAAGGTGAGCCAGATACTCCGCCAGGAGGTGTCAAAACATGGTCTGAAAGCAGAGGTGTCGGGCAGACCGAAAAATTTCTACTCCATCTACAAAAAAATGGAGAGCAGGAATTTAGAGTATGAACAGATTTACGATATCGTCGCATACCGCATCGTCGTTGGTAGTATCGCCGAATGTTACGAGGTTTTGGGTCTGATCCATAGCATCTGGAAGCCAATTCCCGGAAGATTCAAAGACTATATTGCCATGCCAAAGGCTAACGGATACCAGTCCCTGCATACAACCGTAATAGGACCAGATGCTGAACGGATAGAGATTCAGATCAGAACAAAGGAGATGCATGACATTGCAGAAAGAGGGGTCGCGGCCCACTGGATTTATAAAGAGGGGCACATGGCGCCGAGTGAACTCAATAAGTTTCGCTGGCTCAGATCGCTTGTCGAATTTCATAAAGAACTCAGGGATTCTACAGAGTTTCTGGATGTAGTTAAGGTAGATTTATCAGCTGGTGATGTTTATGTCTTTACCCCAAGGGGTGATGTGGTGGAATTGCCCCCAGGAGCAACCCCGCTCGACTTTGCCTACAATGTTCATACCGATGTTGGTAATAGATGTGTCGGAGCTAAGGTTAATGGAAGGATTGTTCCATTAAAATACAATTTAAAAAGTGGTGACACAATTGAGATATTAACATCGCAAACCCAGCAACCTAAAAAAGACTGGCTGAATATTGTCCAGACATCGAGGGCAAAATCCAAAATACGGCAGTATATAAAGCAGATTGAGAGAGTAAGAAGTATTGAACTGGGCATTGAGCTGCTTGAGAAGGAATTTCGCAAAAAGGGGACGACCTTTCAAAAGTTGCAAAAGCAGGGTGAGCTGGAAAAGGTCGCCAAGGAGATGAACTATCAGGATATCGATGGTCTGGTAATGGCTGTAGGGTACGGTTTTATTCCGCCGAAACAGGTTATAAGAAAGCTCTTTCCTCCATTGCCGGAAAAATCAGGGCAACCATTAGATAAATCAGCGGAATCCGTGAGAGGTGAAACCAGGGTATTTACCTCAAAAGCGATCAAGATCAAGGGGGTGGGGGATGTATTAGTCAGATTCGCGAAGTGCTGTGTTCCTGTACCCGGGGATCCAATTTCCGGGTTTATTACAAGGGGGAGGGGCGTTTCGGTTCACAGGGCTGACTGCTCCAGGCTTTTATCACATGATGAAGAGCGAAGGGTTGAGATAGAATGGGAGGCCGAGGGGGTTAAAACCGAAAGAAATGTGAAGGTCAGGGTTCTGAGCATAGACATCCCCGGTATATTGGTAAAGATGAGTGAGGTCTTTGGCTCTCACGGCATTAATATAGTTAAGGCTCAGATAAGGACCACGAAGGATAAAAAGGCGATCAATATTTTTGAGGTATCGGTAACAAATCTTCCACAGCTGCAGGAATTAATTAAGGAAATGGAAGGTGTTGAAGGTGTTATCTCTGTCGAGAGGTTATAGTTTTTTGGTTCGAGTGTAGCGAAACGTTCACTTTTGTTGTATGAAGTATGAAAAATTTACTTGACTAATATTTACATGTTAAGTAGCTTCCAAATCGAGGTTTTTCCTTTTCATGGAAGAACACCTAAAACACACAGGTAATGAGCCCACGAAAGTGGGCTCATTGCTTTAATGGTTGTTGAAAAATGGCAATTTCTGTGTCACTCCTCCTTCGAAAATCCTCGTGTACATCTGAAGTACAGTCCGGTTTTCTTAGTCGTCGTTCCTAAAAATTGCTCATTTTTGAACAACCATTTCACGGAGGCACCGTATGAGTAAAAAAATAATAAAAACAGATAAAGCGCCCGCAGCAATTGGGCCATATTCTCAAGGAATTGCCACGGGTAATTTAGTATTTTTATCTGGGCAGATTCCGATCAATCCTACAACCGGCTCTGTAGTATCTGGAGATATAGTTGCCCAGACTGAACAGGTGTTAAAAAATCTTCAGGCTGTTTTATCTGCTGATGGTTTAAGTTTCGATAATGTTGTGAAAACGACTGTCTATCTCTCGGATATGAATGAATTTACCGCTATGAACGAAGTTTACGGAAAATATTTTAAAATAAACCCGCCGGCAAGAGCGACTGTTCAGGTGGCCAGACTCCCAAAGGATGTTAAGGTTGAGATTGATTTGATTGCTGTAAAATGACATTGCGTCATTGCGAGCGGAGCGAAGCAATCTCCTCGGTGAGATTCCTTCGTCGCCTTCGGCTCCTCGGAATGACGGAGGGGATTCCCGCTGGAGCCTGTACTCCGTGAAAACGGGGTACAGGAATGACATTATTTGACCTTTTCAACGGCGTTGCTTCTTATGCAGCTTGTGCAGATTCTTCGCCTGCGTACTACACCATCAATACGTACCTTCATATTATGTAGATTCGGCATGAACCTGGTTTTAGATTTTATATTTGAGTGACTGACGACATTGCCGGTCTGGGCCCCTTTTCCACATGCAGCACATTGGTATGACATTGTTTACGCTCCACAATTCTCTCTTTAGGCACTGCAACATATCATTACAAGATCAATTTTTGCAACTATTCCCCTTGCATTATAAAGACGGCATTTGGTATTTTTGGGTTTCATGAAGAGGCTTCTTCTTCTAATTTTGCTGCTCCTTTTTATTTCGGTTATAGCCGGCTTACTTTTATATGCCAGAAATATAAGGCTGAGCTCTGGGCGTGGTGATCCGGAGAGGGTAGATTTAATCGTAGTCCTGACCGGTGCCACTGGCAGGATTAATGAAGGGATGAGGCTTTTGGAAGGGGGAGTTGCTCCCCTCCTTTTTGTAACAGGGGTGGAGGCGGCCGGTCAGTTTTATCTGAATGCGCCGGGATATGATGTTAAAAGATTAAGGATGGAGGGGAGGGTATTGGTTGATCCTACCGCGAAAAATACCCGGGAAAATGCTTTTCAGACAAAACTGATCCTTCGGAAGATTAGGCCGACTCCGCAGTCCATACTTCTTGTCACCTCGACATATCATATCCCAAGGGCTGAACTGATGTTTAAGAAGTGGCTCCCATCTGTTGCAATCTATGTGCATCCGGTGAAGAGTGGTAACTATGATCCAAACGACTGGTGGAGGGATATTAGGAGCATAAAGCTTCTGGTTGGTGAGTTTTTTAAGTATCTTGGGTATCGGTTTTTTCTATAACATTTAATTATTTACGGGGGTTTTATGATTCGCTGCCTTGCTTTTCTTCTCTCTTTCCTGTTTGTAAATATATGTTTTGCCGCGTTTGAAACCGGGGATGTCCTGTTACAGAGCGCCAGGTGTGGTGTCTATTGTGATTCGATTCGGGCATCAACCAAAAGCCCGATTGACCACGCGGCAATAGTTGTTATTCCACCCAAAAAGAGTCTGTTTAGTTTTATATTAAGATCAAACGCGTCGGGTGGAGAGGTGGTGGAAGCATGGACGCCCGTGACAAAGAGAACACCTTTGCTTGAGTTTCTTGCGCGGGATGGTGGGAAATATATTCAGCTTCGTTTAAAACCGGAATATCGGAATGGGAAGGTTATTGATGCGGTAATTAAGGTGGCAAATTCCTATGTTGGCAAGGAATACGATTATCACTTTGAAGAGAGTGAGGATAAAATATACTGCTCCGAACTGGTCTACAAGGCTTACGATAAGGGGGCCGGAATTCACGCCGGAAAAATGCAGAAGATCTCTGACTTCGATAAAAAGATTGCCGAAGCCTATTGGAAAGAGCATTTTCAGGGGCATATTCCATGGGAGAGGGACGTTATCTCCCCCGCGGGGCTTTTGATGACCGATAAATTCGATGTCGTCTACTCCGGCTATCCCACTACTGATCGATAGGAACAGGGTAGAGAGAAAATACCGGTTGATTATTTACGGTCCATTTATTCAGATCAACTTTTCCAAGATTTCCGCCTGGGAGTTTTGAGATGTCAACCGGATGCTCCCTGTGGTCTGCTATCAGAGAGTCGATAAATTCTCCAATAAATTTCGCTTTTTCAACCTCATTACCTCTGAACAATACGATTGAAGGCGTTGGGTGAGAGAGGAAGTCGGCTACCCTAGCTACCCGCGGACTTAGCATTATCGACTGCGGTGAAGCCTGCAGGAACTTTGCGATCACCTCCCAGCCAAGTTTGTGTATCCCCTCCAGTGGCATTCTGAGCATCGTAAGGTTTGGAATGATATTGATACCTATTTTTGCGTAGGCTCTGTAAGCAAGTTCCGAACATGCTATTAGCTCCTCCGTAGTCCAGTCGAATCCGTAGTCAAACGGGTCGTCTGTAACAGGGTGAAGATCACTTTCAGATAGCTCTTCAAGTTTTTGATCGAACCATTCGCTGTCCAGTCTCTTCATGAATCGTTCAATCCACTCGTTTTCAACATCCTTTTTAATTCCGCTAAGTACAGATTCATCTCCCCTGTGCTTCCAGATCCTGTAATATCTCTGTGTCTGCCGGGCCGCCTCAACACCAACAAGCCTTCCGCTGCTATCTCTCCCAGGGGCCCTGAATACTCCACCGGCTGTTGCGTGAACCACCTTTTTTTCTGTAATGGGATGCGGTGTGGAACCAAAGAATTCAGCCCACGTGGTGCGTCTGATACCGCCGAAACCATCGCTGTTCGGATAGGCGTCATAAACCCAGAGCTCTTTCTCGTTTTTATCATTGTATTCAATTACCGCGATTCCAACGTGTGTTAAAAATATTGTTCCGGGGTAATAGCGCAATGCCTGGTCAATTTTCTCTTCCAAATTAACAGGTATGTGGAATGGATTAACGTCAGGCGGGCTTACTAATGTTTTTCCAATCATAAGGAGCCGAAGATCATCCATGCTCCATTTTGGCATACAATTGTGATGAAGGATCTTGCCCCAGGCGACCGGCCTTCCTTCTTTATCGTATGTTGTCGGATATCCCTGTTCTGTTTCGGTTAAACCCTGATAACAAAATTTATCATTTTCAATAAAGCCTATTCTTAGGTTTGGCTTTGCCTTTCTATAATCATTTTTTATGAGTTCCGCCCTGTATGTGAAGGCATCCTCAAAACCAATTACGCCATCTGGTATAAAATAATTTACTTTTGCGTAATAATATGTCTCGCCATCCTCCTCTTCTTCGTAAACAGTTTCGCCGGTAGCGAGGCGCTCTAAATATTCTTTCCTTGTTATTTCAACGTCCATGCTTATCTCTTTGTCAGTCAGGCTTCTGAAGGAATCCTCAACGGTCGATGGAACATTCTCCCCCTTTTGAATCAGGAATTGTAAAACCGCTGAATATAGGGCGACGGAGATTTTTGCCACCTTTTCTATGTTCAACAACATATCTACTTTATCAGCGAATGAATCGCCACCATCATCATCCGCGGCCTCCGGGTCGATCTTCTTCATGAAATCGGCAAGAGGAATTGGAAAATCATTCCAGTCGAGTCCCCCCATAAGTGGATCGTTCGTGAAATCGAGTGGCGGAGGAACAAGCCCAAGGGCGATCTGTGAATCCTCCCCGGCACGAATCAGTATATCGCCATTTCTGATTACAAACCTGTTTAATCCAGCACCATGCTGCGTAATCCCCGTCCAGATTACAAATTCATTATCTGTGATGTAATTTGTGTCATTATGATCGCTCCTGATTTTCCCCGGTTCAGGTAATTGGGGAAGGGTGGTCAGGAACTGTTTCAATGTGGGGAAAATAATGTTTAGGCTAATCGCTCTATCCTCTGATTCTTCTAGTTCACTATCCCATAGTTTTACGTCAAGCAGTCTGGAGAGGTTTCTTAGGCGCCTTGTGGGCTGGAAGTACGCGTCATCATCAACAATGATCTTTTCATTCCCATCCTGATCAACCTCTTTTCTGGTAAAAAAATCGTATTCGTAGGCCTGTAAAATTGTCTCGGGGTTATCATTCCCTAAGGTGTCAGGTTGTTTTTCATCTTCGTCCAGGAGTCTGGCCACTAATAGATACATGCCTTTTGATAGGTTGAATCTTCTTTTTTTCTTGTCGATAGTTTTTTGAAAGGACCATGGGATCGTGAAACTTAGATCATCGGGGGTTATTATAAAATCAAGAAGGCTAAGCTCGGGATAAAGATCGTCTAGGACCCTTGTGTATTTAACATTTTTATCCGGGTTTAAAATACTGGCTCTTAATTTTCTGTGGTCAAGGAAAAGCTGGGAGCCATTTTTGTCATCCCTTTTCCAAAGTTCAATCACTACCCTTGCTTTGGAAAGTTCACCTAATTGGATTGTTTTTAAATCTTTTAGTTCCCGGAGTTCGGTAAAGTAGGTTGGATGCTCAAGAAGATTAATATCCTTAACTGGGTTCAGGCTTACAGGCCCATCCTGAACAAATCCGCGCAGTACCAGGGTTACCCCATCAGAGGCGTACGATGCGGCTGAGGATAAGATAAAAATCAGAACAAACAATAATTTTTTCATGTCAACTCCAATACGAAAAGATTTAAGAGCAGGTAACATGTATCCCTATTGCTTTTCAAGTGAGTAGTACACTTTTGTTGACAAAATGCCGATAGAAGAGGTGGAGCATAATGTAAATTATTAAGATTGGGAAAGATGAATCATCTCATGCGTTATAAGCTGCTGATATTGATTGTTTTATCCCCCCTCATTTTATGCGGTGTGGTGTACGCTCAAAATTCAGTGCAGGTTCTGAATAATAATAACGCAACCGGTGTAGAGGCTAAGCATGCCGGACCGCTAATGTTATTTAATAGTTATAGAGAGGCAAAGCACACCTTACTGAAATTAGAGCGGGGTAAAGCCCTGGCGGAGAGTGAATTAAAGGATATAACTAACAAAATTGAAAATGCGAAGGAGAATATAGCTGCCTTAAGAGAGAATCTCAGGGGGTTGAAGGGCGAAGCGCGTGAAGTGACAGAAGAAAAGATTAAGGGGGCTTTATCAGATCTACCAACGCTGCAGGCAAGAGGTGAGGAGGGCAAAAAATTAATAAGCACAACTACGCAAGAGCTAGAGGAGGCGCAGCGGGCCTATCAAAAGGCATCGAGAGACTTTAGGATCGTCCTCTGGGTTTATTTACAAAGATTTCTGTGGATCATATCATTCTTTGCTCTGGTCCTGATTGTTTCGTTGCTGGTACAAAAAAATATACCTAAATGGGTAGACGATCCCGCGAAGGTTTATAAGATAAAGAAGTTAACAAAATTATTTACATGGCTTGTGGTTGTTGCCGCGCTTCTCTTTATCCTTCTCGAAAATATCAGGGGGGCTCTTACTGTTGTGGGATTGATTGGTGCCGGTATTGCCATCTCCCTTCAGGATATTTTTAAGGCAATGGTTGGATGGGTGATACTGGTTGCGGGTAAAGGGATTAAACCCGGTGACAGGATCAAGGTGGGTGATCTTGTGGGAGATGTTTTGGATATAAATCTTCTTCATACAAGGCTACTTGAGGCCGGTCATCTGGGTGAGGGTGGTGGATCTACCGGCAGAGGAATATTGCTTACAAATAACTTCGTCTTCTCGCAGCCGGTAATAAATTATCACTTTGGTTACAATTATGTCTGGACCCAGATCGAAATTACAGCCACCTTCGAGAGCGACTGGGAGGGGATAATTCGGGAGCTTAAAGCCATTATTGATGAAAATACGAACCAGATATTCAAGTCAGCCAATGTAGAAATACATGAAATGTGTTTAAGAAGGGATATGCCGTTTGTTCCCAGAGAGCCACACATTTATATGACAATTGCTGAAAATGGCTATCACTTTACAATGAGGTTTCTTACACCTCCAAAGGGTGTTTTCGCGCTAAAGCATCTTCTTTCAACAAAAATAGCAAAAGTTTTCGAACAATATGCAAGCTTTGAATTTGCCTACCCGACGCAAAGAGTGATTCCGACATCTGAAGAATCTCATCCATTAGAGATGGTTTCAACTTCAAAGGCTGCTTAGTGACTCTCATTGCGAGCGAACACCCCATTGCGAGGAGTTCCGTAGGGGATCCTTCACTGCGTTCAGGACAGGCTCCGCAATCTTGCGCTGAGATCCCTCGCTTCGCTCGGGATGACGGATGATCGGCTCGGGATGACGATGATGTCTACATCTCCTCAGGAGCTTTTATATTCAAAATCTGCAATCCATTTTTTAGTGAGTAAAGAACAGCTTTTAAAAGGGCTAGTCTTGCGCTCTCAACATTCTTGTCTTCCTGAATAACGCGATGCTTGTGATAGAAGGTGTTAAAGGCGGACGCGACGAAAAGGAGCGCGGAACAGAGGATAGAGGGTTCATATGCTTTTGTTGCGTTTGAAATCGCGATAGGGATCTGCTCCAGTGCGCGCACAATCTGGAAGCTTTCATCATCCTGAATCCTGCTCCAGTCGATCTCTTTAATATTTGATCCGGATTTTTTTATTATCGAGGATATTCTCGCGCATGTGTATTGAAGATATGGCCCCGTGTCTCCCTCGAAATTCAACATCTGATCCCAGTCGAATATGACATCCTTGATCATTCTCTGTGATAGGTCATTAAATATCACGGCGCCCGTGCCAACGGCCTCGGCAACCTCGTCTTTATCCTTTAATTCCGGGTTCTTTTTCTCGATGGCGTCTTTTGCCCTCTTCTTCGCTTCATCAAGAACCTGCTCAAGAAAGATTACGTTTCCCTCCCTTGTTGACATCTTTTTGTCCTTAAACCTGATCATTCCAAATGGGATGTGATGGCATCTGTTTACCCACTGGATCTTCATCTTCTCCAGCGCGGAAAAAAGCTGGTTAAAATGAAGCGTCTGTTCCTGACCGACGACATAGAGCATCTGATTAAAATTAAACTCCTCAAACCGGTCAAACAGGGCCGTCAGATCCCGGGTCGCGTAGAGTGTTGTCCCATCCCTTTTTTTCAATAAAAGAGGGGTTAACCCGTATGAGTCCAGATCAATTACCAGCGCCCCTTCGCTCTCCCGGACCTCAGTCAGTTTTTCAATCTTTTTAAACGCAGGTTCCACCTTGTCAGCGTAGTACGATTCCCCCCTCGTGTGGGTGAATTCGATGCCAAGTCTTTTGTAGGTTTTGTTGAATGCCTTCAGGGAATAATCCACCAGAAGGTCCCTGAGCTCCGTTGCCTCCTTGTCCCCACGCTCGGTTTTCGCGAACATCTCCCTTGCTTCATCCTCCAGGGATGGATTCTTTTCGGCCTCTTTATGAAATTTCACATATAGATCGAATAGATAAACTATCGGGTCCTTGGCGTTTTTTAGATCTTCTACGGAGCCAAACTTCTTTAACGCCACAATCTGTTTTCCGAATTGAGTCCCCCAATCCCCGATATGATTAATTCCAACTACTTTGTAGCTGGCTGATCTGAAGAGGTTTGCCAGGGCCTGCCCGATTATTGTTGAGCGCAGGTGCCCGATGGAGAATGGCTTGGCAATATTGGGAGAAGAGTAGTCAATAACAACCATTTTGCCTTTTCCCTCATCTGATTTTCCAAAAGCTCCCCCCTCTTTTAAAACAGAGCTTAAAATATCTTTTATGTAATTCTCTCTCTGGACAAAAAAGTTCAGATAGCCACCAACAACCTTAACCTCTTTTAAAAATTCGGTTGGAAAAAACCCTTCTGCAAGCGACTCCGCAATTTTCTGTGGTGATGTTTTTAGTTTTTTGGCCAATATAAAACATGGGAAGGCGTATTCTCCCATAGATTTTTCGGGTGGAAATTCTATGAAGGGCGCAACTTCCACTTCTGAAATGTTCAATTTAGCTGAGATGAATCTGATGACTTCTTGTAGGCTCTGGTTTTGATTCATGGAGGTCCCTATTAACTATATATACCCTTCTGCCATCAATACGTATAGAGCCTCGGCAAAATAGATCCACCGCTTCTACCAGAAGTTTATGCTCGAATGGCAATATTTTTTGGGCAAGGCTCCCCTCCGTATCATCCTCATCAATCGTGACCGATTGCTGAAGAATGATTGGGCCGGAATCGACCCCTTCATCGACAAAATGCACCGTGCAGCCGGTAACCTTTGCGCCAAACTCCAGTGCCTGTTTTGGCGCTTCGAGCCCTTTAAAGGATGGAAGAAGGGAGGGATGGATATTTATTATCCTGTTTCTAAATTTATTAATAATATCCGAAGGGAGAATTTTCATATAGCCAGCCAGAACAACGAGGTCAGGTGACAATTCTTCCAATCTCTTTAGCAGGAAACTGTTTCGTTCCTTTAACGGCAGGATTGTGTGGCGAATATTTGCAGATTTAGCCCGCATTAAAGCAAAAGCGCTCTCGTTACTAGAGACGACCTCTACAACAGTGGCAAGAGGTGAGGATTTACAATGATCTATTATTGCCTGAAGGTTTGTTCCCCGACCTGAAACTAGGACTACAATCCTCTTCTTCAAAATTTATCTCCAATAAATCTAATCTCCTGAGTGCCGGATGCAGGAATAATTTCACCTATGATGTGGCATTGCTCGCCACATCTTCTAAGAGAATCGAGAAGCGGAATTAGCCCGGATTTTCTTACAACCAATACGAAACCGATTCCACAGTTGAAGACATCCCGCATTTCATTAATGGAGATCTCTCCTGTTCTATAGATCCACTCCATTACCGGAGGCCTCTGCCAGCTCTCCCAGTCAATTTTCATCGAACAGTTTTCTGGAAGTATTCTGATAAGGTTGCCTGGAAGACCACCACCAGTAATGTGTGCCATTCCCAAAACCGCATCCGGATGTTGAGATAGGATTTGTAGTACGGATGATACGTAGATTTTTGTCGGCGTAAGGAGAACCTCACCTAAAGTTGCGTGTATTCCGGGAAACCTGTCGTTTAAAGTCAGACGAGATCTCTCGACGATCTTTCTAATTAATGAAAATCCATTTGAGTGGGCGCCGCTTGACTGTAGTCCAATAACAATGTCTCCAGGTGAAATTTTCGAACCATCGATAATCTGAGATTTTTCAACCACACCAACAGCAAACCCAGCCAGATCATATTCATCTTTTTTATAAAAGTCCGGAAGCTCCGCGGTTTCACCACCCAAAAGCGCGCATCCCGCCTGTTTGCATCCCGTTACAATGCCATGGATTACATTTTTTGCTACCGCTGGCTCCAATTTGCTGGTTGCATAGTAGTCTAAAAAGAAGAGTGGCTTAGCCCCCATAGTTAGAATGTCATTTACAGACATTGCAACCAGATCGATACCGATCGTTTCATGTCTATTCATCTGGAAGGCTAGTTTAAGCTTGGTTCCAACCCCGTCGGTCCCTGAGATCAAGACCGGCTCTTTATACCTTGAGGCCTCAAGCGCAAAAGCACCGCCAAACCCCCCGATTCCACCAAGAACCTGGGGCCCATGGGTGGTATGGATTTCACCCTTTACCGAGTCTATAAATTGATCCGCCGCGTCAATATCAACGCCCGCATCTTTGTATCCTTTGATCAAACCTGCTCCCTTTGTACGCAATTGGTGACGGAGGCAAATAGCCTAAAACGTAAGCATTTAGCACATTCTGAGGTACTTTTCTCCTATTTTTTTAGGATTGTCTAGTAGAGCTAGAGCGGTTCAAAAGTTTTGATGTCATCCCCAGGCCGAAGGCCGTGGGGATCTCCACGGTGAGACCCCCACGGCCTTCGGCCTGGGGGGGACGAAAGAGTGCAAAACTTTTGAAATGGTCTACTAGTTTATTTCCTCCCAAAGGGACAGAGTAATTAATTTGCAAAGCTAATACATCATACCAAGAGACCAGAGCGGAATTGTTCGATTTCCTGGCAAGTCAATGTCATCCCTTATAACAAAGTCCGCGCCTTTGATTGATTTATTCCTTCCGCCTATTTCAAGAGTAATTTTTTCTACAACAAAATCACCCTTTCGTTCATTTTTACAGGCATAAATATTCTTACCCATTTGCCTAAAAATTGTTGTTACAAAAGCCTCGCGGAAATTACCGACGTCTCCCGACAAGGCAGAATACATGGAAGGGTCCGCAAAGAATATCTTTGCCCCTTTACCGGACGCGTGAAAATCCCTTTCAAATCGAACGATATTAATAAGTCCAACATGCTCAAGCACATCGATTAATTTATATAGTTTTTCTTTTCCCACGGACCATCGAGATGAAAAGGAATCAATATTGATGGTTGGAACAGGGGATGATGCCAAAAAACCGACGATGGCATTCATAAGACGCAAATGATTTTCCTGTATTCTTGGAACAAAGAATGGGACATCGGAAAAGATGGTTTTTTCAATAATCCCAAGAATCTTTTCAATATAATCCCCCTCAAGGAAGATTGGTCTAAACCCTTCCGTTTTATATTCTTTAAATTTTTCAAAAATATTCACGGAATCTAAAACTTCTTGGAATACATTTCTGCTAGCATTAAATGGATCGAAAGATCTAAATTTTAGATCATGCTTTAATTCCAAATATTCTCTAAATGACAGAAATGGGACAAAGAGCTTTGGGAATCTTCTATTAAGATCCCTTGTACTTTTTCTTAGAATGAGGCTGCTACTGTCACTAATCCATATAGTCTTTTTTGGAAAATTATCGTAGATGGATTTAACATGCATGCTCCAGTCTTTTGCGTAATGGACCTCGTCAATAATAATTCCTTCATAGCCATTGCTAAAGCAGCTTTCCGCGATATCTGAAAGTGTAGTTTGGGATATGATTGGATTATCAGCAGACAAATAGAGTATTTTTCCTTTGGCAGATTCTTTGAGTAGAAGGGTGGTTTTCCCTACGCCACGTGGACCAATAATCAAGAATCCACGCTTCCCCTGGAGTGAGTGATTAGAGATGAAAAACCTCAGTTTTGGAGGTATTGAGGCTATTAACCTCTCTTGCACCAATGCTAATTTTTCAATAATATCAAGCTGTTCCATGAATCGTTCTCCTATAGAACGATTATAGCATAAAACCGTTCTGTAGTAAAACGGCCTAATTTGAATAATAAATAACAGTATTTTGTGGACCAGCTTCAGCTTTTATAAATTTCAAAAAGAAACAGTACCTTTTCTCCTATTTTTTTAGGATTGCCTAGTAGGGCGGTTCAAAAGTTTTGATGTCATCCCCAGGCCGAAGGCTGTGGGGATCTCCACGTTGAGACCCCCACGCGCTTCGCGCTGGGGGTGACATATGGCCGAAGGCCGTGGGGATCTTCTCGGGGGGATGCCCAACGGCGCTAACGCGCCTGGGCATGACGATTGCGCGCAAAACTTTTGCAATGCTCTACTAGTGGAGGAATGTAAATGTGGAGATAAAGTTGAGTTTTTCCATCCTTTTAAAGTCATTATCGAGGGACCAAACCGAGGCATCCTGTTCATACGCAAAACTAGCTATTAACAGGTCGATTGCGGAAAATCTCTCCCCTTTCTTTGATGCCTCTTCAACCCATTCTGCCGCTCTATCCCAGGTATCCTCGGATGTGTAAAAAATAGGTAATGCCGATAGAATCTCCCTAAAAAGCTTTTTGGATTTTTGGGGTGCTCCACATAAAAGCTCAAGCCATATTGGCACTGCCAATGCGACCTCATTTCTATCCAGAAGGGTATTAAGGCGATCTACTAAGCCCGCATCTTTACCTTTAAAGAATTCTATCCAAATAGAGGTATCGACAAAGACCATCATTTAGCAGGGTTCTTTCTTCTTCGTGATTTGTCGATATCAATATCCAGGTTAATATGACCAGAAAGTGCTTTTAGTTGCTCGATTCTTCGCTGTCGGATCAGCTCTCGTAGAGCGAGAACAATCACATCTGTTTTGGAGGTAAATCCAAGGAGCCTGAGGGCTTCCTGCAATAAATTTTCTGGTATGTTGAGTGTTGTACGCATACAAAACATATTAAATTATATGCTTATATATGTCAAAATTTATTGTAATAGGCATATTAGCGCTAAATTGTAAGTTACTTTTGTGGTACTGAAGAGTAATTATTATTCAATAGAGCTTGTTGAAACATCCTTGGTATTAGGATATAAGGAAAGCGGTTTTTACCCTATCGGCTTTAGGGGCCGAAATCCATGATTCCACGTTATACAAGAGATGTGATGGGGGCCATATGGTCTCCGGAGAACCGTTTTCAGACCTGGCTCAAGGTTGAGATTGCCGCAGCGCAAGCTATGGCTGAGGAGGGGATAATCCCGGCTGAGGCTGCTTTGGCCATTAAGGAGAGGTCTGCTTTTTCGGTTGAGCGGATTGATGAGATTGAAGCCAGGGTGAAACACGATGTCATTGCCTTTTTGACCAATGTTGGAGAGTCGATTGGAGAGGCATCGAGATATCTTCACTTCGGGCTCACATCATCAGATGTTTTGGATACCGCACTGGCTTTATTACTCAAAGAATCTGCAGATGTAATTTTATCGGATTTGAAAGTGTTGCAAGGGACTCTTAAGGATTTATCTTTTAAACACAAGAATACCATTATGATTGGCCGCTCTCATGGGATGCATGCAGAGCCGGTTACCTTTGGTCTGAAATGCGCTCTTTGGTATGCGGAGACGGAGCGCAATATTGAAAGGCTTGAGTCTGCTAAAGATAGAATATCGGTTGGAAAAATCTCCGGCGTCGTTGGTACATTTGCCCATCTACCACCATCTGTAGAAGAGGGTGTTTGTAAACTGCTTGGTTTGAGATGTGACCCGATCTCTACGCAGATAGTTCAGCGGGATCGTCACGCGGAATTCTTTTCGGTGTTGGCAATTATTGGATCTACGCATGAGAAGATTGCAACAGAGATTCGTCATCTGCAGCGCAGTGAGGTTGGGGAGGTTGAGGAGGGTTTTGCGGTGGGTCAAAAGGGTTCATCCGCGATGCCGCATAAAAGAAACCCCATTGCTTCGGAGAATATTACCGGTATAGCGAGGCTTTTGAGGGGCTATGCCGTGGCGGCGCTTGAGAACAACGCCTTATGGCATGAGAGGGATATAAGTCATAGCTCTGTTGAACGGGTTATAGCTCCGGATGCGACTATTTTGGTTGATTATCAGACAGATCGCCTCACAAAGACATTGCGAGGTTTGGTCATCTATCCTGATCGCATGAGGGAAAATCTGGGGTCGAGCGGTGGGAAGATATTTTCGCAAAGATTGATGCTGGAGTTAACAAAACGAGGGATCTCGAGGGAGGCTGCTTATGAGATTGTGCAGCGGAACGCGATGAAGAGGGATGGTTCTTTTTTGGAAAACCTGCGAAGGGATTCTGATTTACTGAAATTCATTTCCGGCAGTGAGTTGAATGATATTTTTGATCCGGAAAGTTATCTGGGACATATCGACACGATTTATTCACGTCTATTTTTAAAAGGAGAAGAATATGGCGACGATCAACAGAGGGGAGCAGATTTACGAGGGAAAGGCGAAGATCCTCTATTTAACCAATAATCCCAAGTTGCTCATCCAATATTTCAAGGATGACGCGACAGCCTTTAACGCGGCTAAGAAGGGGACGATTAATGGCAAGGGGGTTATTAACAACAAGATCAGCTCAACCATTTTTAAATTTCTGGAAGGGAGAGGGATCAAGACACATTTTGTCGATCTCTTAAGTGACAGGGAGATGCTGGTGAAGCATGTCAAGATATTCCCTCTTGAGGTTGTTATCAGGAACATTACGGCCGGCTCTGTCTGCAAGAGATTGGGCTTGGACGAGGGTGTTGTGCTGGAGAAACCACTTACGGAATTTTTCTATAAAAGTGATTCATTAAATGATCCCTTGGTTAACCGGGATCATATTATCGCGTTTGACTGGGCCACACCCGAGGAGTTTCAGTACATGTGGAAGGAGGCATTAAGGGTAAATGAAGCGTTAAAGGAATTTTGGAAGGAGAAAGGGGTAAAGTTGGTAGATTTTAAACTTGAGTTTGGAAGGGATCTGGAGGGGAATCTTGTTTTAGCCGACGAGGTTAGCCCAGATACATGCAGGCTTTGGGATGCGAAGACCAATCAGAAACTGGATAAAGACAGGTTCCGCTTCGATCTTGGTGCGGTTGAAGAGAGCTATAAAAATCTTATGGAGAGGGTCGCGCAATGATTGTTGAGGTTTATGTAACCCCAAAGAAGGGTGTTTTGGATCCTCAGGGTAAGGCTGTTGCCCATGGACTCAATTCTCTGGGATTTAATGTTGTTAAGGATGCGCGTGTTGGGAAACTGATTACGCTAAAGCTCGAGGGTGGTTTAAAGAAGGATCTGAATGCCGAGATAGAAGAGATGTGCAAAAAGCTTCTTGCAAACACAGTGATTGAGGATTTCAGTTTTTCCATTAAGGAAGCCTAGATGAGGGTTGCGGTTCTAAGATTTCCGGGTTCAAACTGTGATTTTGACACACTTCATGTGCTACGCAATGTGGCCGGCATTGATGCCGAATTTGTCTGGCATAAAGAGAGATCATTGCGTGGGTATGACGCGGCTATTATTCCCGGTGGATTCTCTTATGGGGATTACCTGCGCAGTGGCGCTATCGCCCGGTTTTCACCGATCATGAAGGGGTTAATCAGGTTTGCTCAGTCCGGCAAGCCTGTACTTGGAATCTGCAACGGTTTTCAAATATTGATTGAGGCGGGTCTCCTTCCAGGCGCGCTGCTAAGGAATAAAAACCTCAAGTTTCTCTGCCAGTCTGTTCACCTGAAGGTGGAGATGGTCGATACGCCGTTTACCGGCCTCTTCTCTAAGGGGGAGGTAATAGAGCTCCCAATAGCGCATGGAGAGGGAAATTATTTTATAGACAAGGCTGGATTGAAGGAGATTGAGGATTATTGTCAGGTTATGTTTCGTTATGTTTCTAAGGATGGGAAGCTAAAGGACTCTGATAACCCTAATGGTTCTTTATGCTCGATCGCCGGGGTTTCAAACAGGAGTGGAAACGTTGTTGGTCTTATGCCGCACCCAGAAAGAAGAAGCGAAGAAATATTTGGCTCAACCGATGGAAAGAAATTCTTTGAATCACTAAAGAATTATTTAATCTCCCTGAAAACGAAACCCTTAAGTGGTGAGGTCTTTGCTCATGCTTGAAGTGACCTCACAGACCGTTTCCGAACATGGGTTGACGGAAGAGGAGTTTGAAAGGATACAAAACATTCTTGGCCGGGCTCCGAACCTTTTGGAGCTTGGAATCTTTTCTGTAATGTGGAGCGAGCATTGCAGTTACAAAAGCTCTAAAAAGTATTTAAAGAGCCTTCCAACCTCAAGCCAGCTTGTTTTACAGGGGCCGGGCGAAAACGCCGGAATTATTGCAATTAATAAAGAGTGGGCGATTGCCTTTAAGATCGAGAGCCACAATCACCCATCCTTTGTTGAGCCGTATCAAGGTGCGGCTACCGGTGTTGGCGGAATAATAAGAGACATTTTTACGATGGGCGCGCGCCCAATTGCATCATTAAATTCACTACGCTTTGGTGAAATAGCTAATCCTAAGACAACGCACCTCATTCATGGGGTTGTTGCCGGTATAGGAGGGTATGGAAACGCATTTGGTTGTCCAACAGTCGGAGGCGAGCTCTATTTTCACAAGTCCTATAACGGAAATATTCTCGTAAACGCATTTAATTTAGGCCTGGTAAAGAGGGACAAAATTTTCAGAGGGAAGGCTGAAGGAATAGGTAATAAGGTTTACTATGTTGGCTCAAAAACCGGCCGTGATGGAATCCATGGGGCAAGCCTTCTTGCGAGCAGCGAGTTTGATGAGACCACTGAATCCAAGCGGCCGACTGTTCAGGTTGGGGACCCTTTTACGGAAAAATTACTTTTAGAGGCATGTTTAGAGGCAATGGAGAAGGGAACTGTTTTAGGCATTCAGGATATGGGTGCCGCAGGGCTCACGTGTTCTTCTGTGGAAATGGCCTCCAGGGCCTCAAATGGGATTGAGTTGAATCTTGAAAAGGTTCCTGTGAGAGAAGAGGGCATGACACCCTACGAATTGATGCTCTCTGAATCCCAGGAGAGGATGCTTCTTGTTCCCAAACCGGGGATGGAAGAGGATCTGAAGAATATATTCAGGAAATGGGATCTGGATGCTGTTAAGATCGGGCAGGTAACCGGGGATGGGGTGCTGCGATTAAAACTTAATGATAAATGCGTCGGAGAGATACCGATTCATCCACTTGCAGAAGGGGCGCCGGTTTATGCCCCGGATTATGGTCGACCTGTTTCAAAGCCCTCATACCTGGAACGCGTGGAAAAGATTCCATCTGTTGAAATCCCAAAAGATTTTAATGAGACGCTAATTCATTTAATCGGTTCTCCCAATATCTGCTCAAGAAGATGGGTCTACAGGCAGTATGACCAGCACGTCGGAATCAATACGGTTCAGTCACCGGGCGGGGATGCCGCCGTCATAAGGATTAGAGAGGTTTCACCAAAAGGGTTGGCAATCTCAACGGATTGCAACAGCCGCTATGTTTATCTCTCCCCAAGGGTTGGGACAATTATAGCGGTTGCGGAGGCCGCGAGGAATGTGAGCTGTGTTGGCGCGATACCGATTGCCCTGACCAATTGCCTCAATTTCGGAAGCCCGGAAAATCCCCAGATTATGTGGCAGTTCAAAGAGGCAACCGAGGGTCTGCGCGAGGCCTCACTGAAATTTGAGACACCTGTAATCAGTGGAAATGTAAGTTTTTATAATGAAACAAACGCAGAACCGATATTTCCGACGCCGGTAATAGGGATGGTTGGTCTCTTAGAGGATGTTTCAAAATACGCGAAGAATCATTTTACCAACAAGAATGAAGAGATAATCCTCATTGGGGAGAAGATTGCCTCTATCCAAGATGATAAGAATGGTTTGGCCGGTTCAGAATATTTAAGTTTGATACACAATTTAGAGGTTGGTATTCCGACCATTGATCTTGAACTGGAAAAGGGTGTGCACTCTATTGTCCGCCGACTAATTCAAAATGGCCTGGTGACAGCATGCCATGATTGCAGTGATGGCGGTTTGGTTGTTGCTCTTACTGAGATGGCAATCTCGGGTCCATCAAGAGTCGGGTGCGGCATTAATCTGCCACTCTCTGTCAGATTCGACACAATTTTATTTGGTGAGAGACAGTCGAGGATCATAGTAACGGCAACGCCTGAAAACGCAAAAAAGGTTTTATCCATTTTAACCGAGAGTGACATTCCTCATACCCAGATTGGCAAAACCGGTGGAGATCGGATAAAAATTAATAATCTAATTGACCTTTCTCTCGCCGACGTAGCGAAAGCATGGTCATCTACCCTCGAAGAGGGGTTTTAGGATGGGTTTTAGAGACGAGTGCGGGGTATTTGGAATATTCCGGCATCCGGAGGCTGCCAACATAACCTATCTTGGTCTCTATGCTCTTCAGCATAGAGGGCAGGAGAGCGCGGGCATTGTTTCAAGTGATGGGACAGAACTTTTTGTAAAAAAGGGCCTAGGACTTGTTGCAGAGGTTTTTAATCAGGAGATGCTTCAAAAACTCCCCGGAGAGTCTGCCATAGGGCATGTCCGTTACTCGACATCAGGGGGTTCCGACTCTAAAAACGTCCAGCCATTTTTTGCCCGTTACGCCAGAGGGCAGCTTGCTATCGCACACAATGGAAATCTTACGAATTCAGAATCACTGAAAAGAAAGCTGGAGGAGTTAGGGACGATTTTTTATTCATCATCTGACACAGAAATCTTTGTTCATCTGGTTGCGAGATCGGTGAGAAGATTCTTCGTAGACAGATTAATTGAGGCATTAGAGCAGGTTCAGGGGGCATATTCCCTTGTACTCCTTACACCAAAAAAACTGGTTGCGATCAGGGATCCACATGGAGTGAGACCCCTTGTTCTGGGCAAATATGGCGACGCATACGTTGTTGCATCCGAATCATGCGCGTTTGATTTGATAGGCGCAGAGATGATGAGGGAGGTTGAGCCAGGAGAGGTGGTAATTATCGACGATAAAGGTGTTACTTCATATTTCCCACTCAAAAAACCGGAAAAGACCTCCCAATGTATATTTGAACATATA
>MGRR01000102.1:63903-81486 GCA_001798265.1 Deltaproteobacteria bacterium RIFCSPHIGHO2_12_FULL_43_9 | reverse complement strand
CGGTTATTCAGAAGAATCCAGAATTCCATACGCTATGGGAATCATACGTAATCACTATGTTGGAAGAACATTTATTGAACCAAAGCAGGCAATCCGCAACTTCGGTGTAAAGGTAAAACTGAACGCGGTTAAAGAAGTCCTAAACAACAAACGCGTTGTTATTGTGGATGATTCTTTGGTGCGTGGCACCACCGCCCAAAAGATTATTAAGATGATAAGACAGGCCGGTGCAAGGGAGGTTCACTTAAGGCTCTCCGCCCCTCCTATAATCTCCCCATGCTTTTACGGCATAGATACACCCACCAGCGAAGAGCTCATCGCATCATCCAGTGCCGTAGAAGAGATCAGGAAATTCCTTGGAGCAGATTCCCTCGGTTATATTTCAATCGAGGGATTGTTATCATCCACTAGTAATTCAAGCCGTTCCTTTTGCACTGCCTGCTTCGACAAAAAATATCCAATTCCCTTAGTCGACAATTTATAGGAGGGCAGCATGAGGAAATTCATTTATATTCTTGGTATTTCCCTTGTAATAACAGTGCTGTCTTTATTGACCGCCAAAAAATATCTTAGGGAGAAAAAACAAGACACTGTGTCCGTGGAGGTCTTTAAGAAAAACATCAAGGAGCCTATTCCGGAGGTGATGACCTTTAGCCCGGCGGTTAAAATTTCCGAGGGATGTAGAGAAAAATGGAACGCATTATTAGGAATGGATTTAAATAACTACGGTGTAATAAAAGACAACGGTACAATATATCTTTCTGAGGCTGACGAAGGACGACTACTGGGGCATATTGAGAATATTCTTGTTAGTTCTAGCTGCTCCACAACCCATTTACGTAACGAGTATTTCAATAATCTGAATACACTTGGTGCGTACTGCGAAAGGGCCAATAATAGTCTCGGAAACAGAGAAGAATCTTTTGCAGATGAATTTAAGAATTGCTTTTTGGCCCTCATCAAATATAGAAGTGCGGCGGCTGAGGTGATGACAAGGGATAAGCCCCTGGAAGAGATAGGTGATATTGCGATTCTTTCAAATAAACTTATATATTCGATCGACACTGGAGCATTAGATAATGTTAGTAAAATTGCCGGTAGAATGCTTGAGATCGAACCCGACAATGTGTTTGTTGCAGGAAAATTATTACAGGCAACATGGTTAAGGTATTTTTTAAACAAAAACGAGGAACAAGCAGAAAGCGATTTAGAAGAAGTAATCATGAAGTATGAACCCGTATTTAGTGATGAGTTTAAAGAAACTACGGTAAATGAAATTAAACTTCAGTACGCAATGAAAAAATATGGCAAAGAGGCCATGAACAATTTAGCATTGGAATTAACAGGTTATAATCCACGCTCAGAAATCCCCCTATATTATTTGGCTTGGCATAAGTATTTAGGTGGGGACGTGGCAGCAGCAAAGGAATATTTAAGGAAGATTCAGGATAATTCTTATCGGGCGAAAGTTACTCTCGAGAGGTTAGAAGCACTGAGCCACGAAGATGCCAAAGAAGCAATATTCTTTGATATGGTAAGTGTAATAAGTAGCGTAACCTTCAGTTTCTCTATTGAAAAATGATTAATATCCGGCCCATGCTTTTACGGCATAGATACACCCACCAGCGAAGAGCTCATCGCATCGTCCAGTGCCGTAGAGGAGATCAGGAAATTCCTTGGAGCAGATTCCCTCGGTTATATTTCAATTGAAGGGTTATTGTCATCCACCAGTAATGCTATCCATACCTTTTGTACCGCCTGCTTCGACAAAAAATACCCAATTCCACTCGTCGATCAGAATCTAAAATAATACAAGAAAATAACACACTTGCAGTTCTGGTAGAATATAGTACTATAGTACTATATTCTAATATTGGGTGATATATGTCTAAAAAAATTAACAAATCAGGGAAATTTGTATTGAGGATAAATCCTGAGCTTCATGCCGAACTTATCAAAAAGGCCTCTGAAAGGGAGTATTCTTTAAATCAATATTGCAAGGAGGTGCTTGGAGGTAAGCGGGATGAAGGTGCGTCATTATGGTTGCAGGAACTGATTAGACTCCTGAAAAAAACAGGCTTTCAGTGTGAGGGGGTAATTTTATACGGATCTGCTTCAAGAGGTGAGGAGCGAGAAGGATCTGATTATGATTTACTTGTTGTTTTAGAAACGGGATTTGAAATAACCTCCGATCTCTATAGGGAGTTTGATAAAAAGGACAGCTCATTTTTACCTAAAAATTCTTCAGTGCAATTTGCTCTGTTACCGGAAGATCCTGAAAGTGTCGGAAGTCTCTGGCTGGAGGTGTCATTGGATGGGATTATTTTATTTGATAAGTCAGGAAAGGTAAAAAGCGTTCTTCAGCGTATCAGAAAGCATATTGCCTCTGGTAAGGTTATCAGGAAACTAAGTCATGGACACCCATATTGGGTACATAGTAGAAATTGACCGATGCAAAACATTAAACTGGCAAGTGATTATATTGAGCGTTCAAAGAAAAGACTGGTTGCTTTAAGAACCTTGTTTGAAGAAGAGGCGTGGGCTGATGTTGTTCGTGAAGCCCAGGAAATTGTTGAACTCACGCTAAAAGCTCTTTTAAGAGTCTCTGGTATTGAAGTCCCAAGAATTCATGATGTCTCTGATATCCTAAGACAGGAAGCATCCCTTTTGCCTAAAGAGGTCATTGGAAAGAACCTGGAAACATTGATGGAAATTTCTCATTCTCTCAGAAGAGATCGTGAGCTTGCTTTTTATGGGAGTGAGGAATTAACCCCATCATCATTCTATCGCAAAAAAGATGCCGAAGATGCGTTAAATAAAGCGACTAACGTGGTTGAGATAGTCGCGCCGCACATAAAATAATTTAAGGATTAACAGATAGTAATCGAACTTGCTTCGACAAAAAATACCCAATTCCACTCGTTGGCCAGAATTTAAAATAAAAAAAGATGAGTTTTTTTGGTTTGACCCCGTACCGAATGAAGGCATGGGTGGTTTATAGTGTTATTTCTTTTAAAAGCCTCATAAATCCTTTAACGCGTTTAGCAGTGTTGCCCTCGGTTCTCAAGTGCGCATAAAGACCCTCTTCAAATTCTTCGTTTCTGATGAATTTCTTGAATTCTTGTTTTAAATATTTTTGGACTGAAGCGGGTGCGGAGAGAAGTTCTTTTTTAAAGTTGGGTCTACCATCTAATAACGTAATGATATCTTCCATGTCTGGACTTATTCTGAAATCTTTTTTCCCACGTCCATGAAAAGCTTCAATTTTTGCTGCAATAAAATAGGGAGAAGTAAATATTAAAATCTCTGTTGAGGAAAGTTGGAGCGGTTGAGCATTCTTAATCCCTTCTATATACCACCTGTTGGAAAACCCAAGAATCTTTTCGTCCGTTGGCATAACGTCAACAATAACCCCATTGAATTTCCACCTACAGATCGGAGCTTTGCCTGTTGAATCAACAAGGTTTTTGAACCCGCGTTTTCTTAAATTTTCTTCAAGCTTATGGTATTCAATTTGGCTTGCAATTTCTATAATACAATCAACATCTTCGGTTGGTCGTACTTCTGAAGCTGCAGGATCTTCAATATAAAGTGGCGTTGTTGCGCCACCAATAAAGACTACTTTATTTACGAGATCACCGAGCCCTTTGGCTATGGTCTGAATCATTACAACCGAGGGATGCATTACTATCCTTTCAAACGGGATTTTAGTTCCTGGATTGCGAGTTTTTGCTCTCGTGCACGTCCTACCCGAATTGCATCGATTAGGGCAAGTAGCGCATAGAGGGATGGATCTTTTTGAGCTGCATAAGGGACAGATGGGTAAAGTGGATTAATTGATTGTCCTCTGATATCCCCCTCTTCACAACTCCAAACATAGATATCTTTTTCAGAAACAATCTTCTTATTTAAAGGGTAGGCAGAATGGGCTGTAGGAATTCCTCTGCAGACTTTTCCGGGTTCAGCAGGAAAGACATAAGGTAATCCATGTACCAAAAAATCTAGGAGAACAGACTTATTAAGCTTTCGCTTGGAAGGATCAATTAATCCAGCTACTCTGGAACGCTCAAGAGATTCGGTTACTTCTGATTGACTCAAGTTAAGTTCATTAGCTATGTCTTTTTGCCGCCAGTCTGGTCTGTCCTTAAAGCTTATAAGCTTACAGAGGACTACAATATCCTGAGGTCTCATGCCGTTATGGGTTTTCATATCTCCATTATGCCAGAAAGGCGTATTATTTGCAATTCGCGATTCGCGAATTGCGATATTTCATGCTGCCATTGGGGTGCCAAGCGGACCTCGGTTCATCCATATCTTTTGCACCGCCTGCTTCGACAAAAAATACCCAATTTCGCCTGTCGACCAGAATTTAAAATAAAATGACTGTTCATTATAATTACTGAACACGAGGTGTATTAAATACCCTAAAAAGAAATTCCAGTACTCAATCCTGGTACAATGTGGGCCTTTTCCGATATCACGGCATTTACTCCCAGACCTATAACGCTACGATTGGTAAATTCATATTCATATCCAAGCCTGGCAAATGGAAATGTAGAAAGTTTCAATTGCTCCTCTTCTTTGGCAAACCCCGAATTGCCAAATTTTCGCTTTTCAAAATCAGAGGTCCAGAAATTATCAATTCTGTAAAGAGTGGGCATTAAACCAAGAGAAAAATATGGCCGATGGTGTTGTGTTAAAAAGTTGTATCTAAGCGAGACCGGGAAAGTAAACATTAAATCAATACCTCGTGGAGGAATGGCGAAATTTGCCCCGCCTGAAATCGCAAAATTAGGTAGAAGGTCTCTAGCATATTCCAGGCCCAAAAATCCAAATATGCCAAAATTACTATATGTGCCAAAACCACTATTTGCATAAAAATAATTCTTTCTGCTTGCTAATAGTGCGAGTTCATCCTCGATGCTCATGTTAATACTTTCTATTGGTTCTGAATTGGTTGCTTCGGTTTGATGTCGCATATATCCAAAGTTTGATGAGCGCATTGAGCTTGAAGGAAACATTGGGTCTGCAAAGCTCGTCATTGAGTTTGAATGGTCCAGTGGGTGCATAGGGTCGTTAAATGGATTCGCATGTCTACTTCCCATCAGGGAGGAGTGCATTGGGCTCATTGGGTTTGTGGGGTCATCCATGGGGTCTGCAGATCTCATCATTGAGTTTGCGGGGTTCATTGGGTCTGTAAAGCTCCTTGTTGAGTTCATAGGCTCCATTGTGTTTATGGGATGTGACGGAGACAGCATGTCCATTTGCGCGTTGACAGCTGATATCCTGTGTCCGAAGACAATAAGAAAAACAGATATTATTTTTATTACATTTCTCATGATGCCCTTCTTCAAAGCATTAAGTGTCAAAAAATGCTCCTTAAGTGACAATTTGCGTCATAATTTTACACAACACATAGAAGAAATTAAGCTTGAATGAGTCACATAGCCCCTACACTCCTTTCCCCTATAAAGGTAAGGAGCAGCAATATAAGTGCCAAACCACTGGTTTTACAAGGGGCCTGTGGCTTTCAGTGTGAAGGGATGATTCTGCATTGACCAATGCAAAACATTAAACTAGCGAATGATTCTATCTGTATATGTCTTTACGATGACCGATTTTTATAATACCAATAATTTGGTTTTCGTCATCAATGCTATAAATCACTCTATATTTTCCAATTCTAACCCTATAAAGTTCTTTTCCGATTAATTTCTCGCATCCCCTGGGTCGTGGTTCTTCGCTTAGCTCTTCTATGGTTCTAATAATATTTTTTATGTATGCCCTGGGTACACTTTCCAATTCTTTGAAAGCAGATTTTTTTAATGTGGTTTTATAACTAGATTTTTCCACTTTTTTTCAACTGCCTTAATGCTTCCTCAAAAGAAAGTGATGGTTCATTCTTGCGCTTTTCAATTGCAGTCAAATCTTCGGCATCTTCTCTGAAATATGCTTTTAAAGCATCGTTTACTAAATCAGAAATAGATGAATCAAGATCAGCGGCTTTTAGTCTTAATGCTTTGTGAAGTTCAGGATCAAAATAAATCGTGGCTCTTTTTGGTGCCATTTAATAATCTCCTATTAGCCTAAGTATGGCGTTATAACGTTTTAGCGTCAAGAGTATTATGGGCAGGCCATTTCAGAAGAGAAGCGAGGGCTTGGCTTCGACAAAAAATATCCAATCCCACCCGTTGACCAGAATTTAAAATAAAAAAGCGTTGCCGAGTGTTATAACCCTATTGAAGCTATTTCCGTTTAATGTTCTTACGTGCACCAGATATCGTCCATCTTCCACGTCAGGAAGCTCTTGTGAGACCTCAAATGGAAAGATTCCTTCATTGCATTGGTTAGCTCTGTCAACTTCCGCGATTGGTAAAACTATTATGACGTTATGATGCACAGAGACCTCTACCCTCGTGATCCTCAGACAACTTAACGTAAACTCCCCGGAGAGCAGTACCCTTCTTTTTGAAGGGTTATCCGGATTCCTTGAGACGTAAATCTGTTTTATCGGCGCGTAGGTGTAATCATCCGGGCCGGGATTAGAGGATGCTTTTACGTTTAATTTCTTTAGCTCTCCCTGGCCGACCGCGTGAATATTATAGATTTGCGCCGCATGAATACCCAAATCCACAACCTGTTGAAATGGAACGATCATCTGGATGCAAAATCCATAATATCGATACGCGTTTGCCTGGATCTTAAATGTTCCGTTTTTGGTTGTAATCGAAGCTGGCGCGACCTTGTAACACCCATTTGGGAAGAATCCCTCGACAACAACCTGTAGATTGTCATTGTCATCAAATCCCTCCGGTACATACACCTCGGATATCTTGAATGGAATTAGCTCCGGTGTTGGTGAGGTGACCCCGTTTGCATCGCCATCACCGTTAGCTGCGTAAAGGGAACCAAAAATAAAAATTGAACATAAAGAGAGAAGAAGAGGGGGTTTCATGAATTCTCCTGTAAAACAAAAGGTGTTAACACAACGCGTTAGAATCTAGCAGATTTGGCAAAGAAGCCAAGGGAAATCTGTGGAGTGTTGTCATCCCGGCGGAAGCCGGGATCCAGATCCCCGTTTGCACGGGGATGACATAAGGGGTGATTGCAGAAAAAACAGGGTGGGCTGAACACTAACGCGACACAATTGGGGTACAACATTGGGGTGTTGTGTGGGGTTAGGGGTTAGAAAGGGTGCCGCGAATAATCGTGCTCAACCCACCATCCTTTTCAAATTTAAAACATCTTTTCCTAACTACTGGATGGTGTCGCAACAGTTATGCCAGAATTTATTTCTATTCATTTCAAGTGGTTAGGATCAAATGACCAAAAATTAAGCATGGTGGGCTTTAAACACCCTTTCATTTTTGGGCTGCAAAAATGCAATATAACATAAGAAATACAATAAGTTATATCAGCATGCCTAAATGCGCCAAATTACAGCAATTTTTGTCAATTTCACGAAAAGAGGCATGTTCATATTTTGTACACTTCTATAATAACCTGAAATTATTAAATAATTTTGAGGGGCTGTATGAAAAATGGAGATCATTAACACACCCTGTTGTTATTTTTGTGGTTGCATTTCGGTCTTAAATTTTACTATTTCTTTAAAGAATACAACGAGTTAAACACGTGCACTGAAAAGCGGCACGATGATTGCTTTTAGGCGCAGATGCTGAGAGGAAGTTTTACTGGTGAGGTGACTAACCTATGCAAACTAATCTAGTTTTAAAAAATTATTTAATGACATTCCTTATTGGATTGGCTTTTGTTTTCACAGCTCCTACCGCATCATTTGCTAATGATACGGAGTTAAGTGACATTGAGAACGAAATCAGTGTCAATCTGGAAGATGAAGGTTTTACGACCGCGGATTATGACCGCTCAAGCGTTTCTATTTCTGAAAAGGCGCGACAAAAAGAGGCTCGCTCTCGTTCCGGGAAGGGCGCGCATTCACGCTCTTCTTATTATGACGAAGATGACAGGGCTTATGTTGTAAAACAGCGTGAAGCCAGAAATGGCCCATATACCACAAACACTGTTGTTCTTCAGAAGAGGGATAACGCATGGTATCCAACAGGTCTTGGAATTTCAGTTTTCGGGGGTGTTTCAAAGCCAATTCTTGCCAACCGATTCATAACAACCAAACCAATCGTCGGTATCGGCCTCGATATTCCATTAAGCTATAACATGGGACTGGAGATGAACTCATTCTTCACTCGTTATAAAGTCCAAGGTTTGGCTTATGTATTCGATACGAATACCTTCTATAACTATTACGACCCATTTTATCTGGGTGGTACGTATGGAAGGTTTATCGAAATCGATTCCGCACGTGAAATTGATATGGGATCAATGCTGCGTTACGAAATGTTCTATGACCTTCCACTTACACCATATATTGGCGCGGGCGTTGGATGGCATAAGACAGAATTCATGGGAAGCCTCTGGTATCTTTCCCAGAATACGCCAAATGATTCATTCTCGCAGACAACCTGGACCCTTGATGGTGCAGCTGGTGCGAGACTGAGACTCGGCAGAAGGCTCACGCTGGATGGCAGAGCCAAATTCGAGTCTGCAATCAATAACAGAAACAAGTACAGAAGCTACGTTGATGGCATTTCGAAGGCGAATGATAGAGAGCGATTCCAGATACTTGGTGGCATTACATTCGAAATGTAATAAAAAAGTGCAAGAAAAAGAGTTCTAGTTGGCAATAAAGCTAGCTGGAATCGGGTAGGCTGTATGAAGGAAGAGGGGGTCCGACATATTGCCTGCCCTCTTTTTTGCCCATGTCATTCCCGCAAAGCGGGAATCTGGATCCCCGTTTTCACGGGGATGACAGTACGCCGGGATTCCCGATTCCGATGTCATTCCGCACTGTCATTCCCGCGAAAGCGGGAATCTGGATCCCCGTTTTCACGGGGATGACAGTACGCCGGGATTCCCGATTCCGATGTCATTCCGCACAATACTTACCTTGATTATTCTTTGAATTTACCACTCAGTTTATAAATATTAATTAACAAAAAGACACATAATATATCTTTAATATCAACTAGTTACTCTACTACACAAATGAGGGAATCTGCCATTACTTGATAAAATGATAGAAGGTTGGCCAAAGATTAAGGTGTAGATATGTGGCGTTTTGTAGCAACAATATGTTCATTTTTTATAGTCTGCTTTTCACTTAGCGCGGTCGCAGAGGTTGAACGCTTTATTCTCCTCTTTACCATAAACAGTCAAAAAGAGAGTGTGACGGTTAGGGTAAAACATCCACCAAAAACCGTTGAAATAAGCTCCCATGAACCATCTCCTTATGTTGGTTTGACGAACGAGCTTATTCTATCCGCAGAATACATAGAGAGAGATGGGTGGGACCTTATCTTTACCAATATTGACGATGCCTATTTTGATGGTTCCCTTGTGGTTAGTGGAATCAATCAACCGATGCTAATCCCTCCCAAAGGGGGCTATAGGCTCCCGATCGGGCTCGAAGGGGAGGGAGCGATAGAGTGTTATTCAAACCAGCCCCCAATGGGGCTCGGCTCCGATGTGGCTGACCACGATTTCCTGCCTGATGACGAAAATCCGCTATATTATAGCTCTCCTGAAGATCGCTATTAATACCCTTCCCTTGCATTTAGCCTATTTTTAAGGCATATAATGCGCTGTTTTTAAGCAATCCTTCTAATTGACAGATAATAGATGAAACTGAAGTTTGTAATCCTATTATTACCCCTCTTATGCTCTTGCGGTAATAGCGAAGAGAAGACCATTTTACCACTCGAAATAGAGATATCTTTTCCAAATCTAAATGATGCGAAGGTACAAGAATTATTTCTTAAGAACATTTCATTGTATCGGGTAACCTTCAGCGGAAATTTTGGCAAAAGAGGTGTTGAGCTTCAGAGAACGGAAAAAGGGGCCAAATTTTTGGTTGAAAATATTCCTTTCGATTCTGCTCTTGGAATCTCAGTAGAGGTTATTGGAAATGGTCTGAGCAATATTAATAAGGTGTGGGTTACAGGGGAGGTCTTGGCATTGGGAGAGACAGCTGCACCAATTAACTGGGCAGAGGGAAGGAGTGAGCCTGTAAAGATAATTTGTAAGCTAACGGAAATAGGGGAGTATACGTATGAATCGATTTTTAATCTGCATAACAGCAGGTAGCCTCTTTTTTACAATTCTAGGTTGTTCAAGAAGAGAAGAAAAACACCTGCTTGGGAATGTCGTGGTTGCCCAGGAATTCAAGGACGTTGGTGAAGATAGAATTGTTGAAGAGAAAAGCACTGGCGATCCAATTGCCACGACTTCTCCGAACCCAAGTTTTAATGTAGATCTAGGAAGAATTGTCTGGGGTGATAAAGAAAAATCAAAATCCAACATCGATGACTCGATCGCTAAAAGGAGACTTTATAAAGAGGATCTGGAAAATATTTTCCCGAAATATTTCAAGTCCGATATGAGGATTAATCAACCTGAATCTGTTAAGGCAATATCGGTTATAATTATAAATAATCCCGAAGATTATCCGGTCAAAATAAAAATACCGGCCTCAGATACAATATCTCTCTCATATTCACTTTCCACGTTATTAAGCCTGGTATCAACTGATGAAAACCCCATTCTGAATGAGTATTCGAAGAGTACAGAGATTCCAGTTAAACTTGCAGGTACTGTAATTTCTTTATTGGATAGCGGGGTGAGCCTAAATACAATCTCTGAGTCGGATGGTACTATTTCGGCTACCATTCCAGCTAAATCAAATGTTGCAATTGAATATCTTACACGTTTTGAGTCGATAAACGGAGATTCAAACAAATTTACTCTTACAATTCCACAGGAGATGAAGGTTGCGCATGGACTTTTGCGTTTTTCAATTCATCACGATTTTACGCTGAAATACGCACCCGAGGGAGATAGCAGCAGTGTGTGGTCGGAATATAGAAAAGATATCAAAAGGAAAATTAATGTTGTTGGAGTATTAAGGAGAAAGTAATGAAAAAGCTTGTCTTGGTTTTTTGCTTATTATTTTATTTTCCATCATTTATCCTTGCATCAGACAATGAATCTAATGAGGAGATCATAGATCTTGTGGTCCTCGACAATATAAATTTTTTCTTACGTCCCGCTTTTCGTGAAAATAATGTCGGCGAAGAGATCGATGCAAACGAAGAGCGTTATATTTTCAATGACCTTATAATGGGGAAAAATGTAACACTCTATGTTGGCAAAAAGTCGCTAATTACTGCGAATAATCTACTTATTGGCGAAACGTCGAGAATACTTACCTTGGGACATGATATCGATATTGTGGCTCGTGTTTATGATGGGGCTGATTTTGGAACCATAGTGCAGAGCAAATCGGAGGCTTTTAAGAAAGATGCTTCGTCCGCAAAGAAATCTGAAGAGATAAGACCACTTCTTGGAGCCATAGATGCCAGGTATCAGAGTGGTGTTCATGACGGGGTTTGTGGAGCAATGGGTGCAAAGGGCTCTGATGGCCGGATTTCTTCCCGATGGAATGTCCCAGATTACCCCCCTCCCTTTGAGGAGCAGTATCTTCAGGCACAAGTGAGGATGAACGGCAGACCTCTACAGCCTCACGAAATAGCTTCAGCAGGTTATAAATTGACTGAAGACAATAAGAAGGCTGCTATGCCGGCTGGGAGGTGCTCAAACGATGCCAGGAATGCAGACGATGGCGGTGAAGGTGGAAAGGGTTATCTCGGAGGAGATGGGAAGAGTGCTGGAAACATTAATCTAGATGTTTATAAATTTTCAGGTGGCGCCTTTGTGGCTGTCGGTGGATCTGGAGGTAGTGGAGGAAAGGGCGGAGATGGGGGAAGGGGTGGTCCAAATGATACAGAGATTCCCTTTGCAATAAATGAAAATCATTTCACGGATAGTGGTAAAGAAACATTGGTTGATGGTGATAGAATTCGCGCTTATTACAATGCCAATAAATACACATGGCTTCCAGGCTTTGGCGGAGAGGGGGGCATAGGTGGTGCCGGTGGCGAGGGTGGATCTGGTGGTAAAATTTTTATCAGGGCCAGGATTGTTGATGCGGACGTAAGTGCAGCGTTTAAGAATAAAGATGAAAATAAAAAGGTCCCATTTCTTGTTTTTTATAACGGCGGCAGAGGGGGTCTTCAGGGAGATGTGGGGGATTTTGGTGAGCTGGGTGACATGGGGTGGCTCAACACTGAGTGGGGTGCAAATAAAAGATCGGTTCTCAATGATTTGAATAACAGCTATAAAAGCAAACATAGCACCAATAGTAACAAGCTAGTCAGGGCTTCAGCTGGTTCCGATGGTGAATTTGAATATTCAATTGATTCCGAGTTTCCGTGGCCATTAATACAATGACGGAGAGATCCTTCGGCTGCGCCTCAGGATGACGTTGCCTCGGCTCAGGATGACGGCAGCAAGGTTCCACTAAATTCCAGAAAGAGCCGGAGGGGATCCTTCACTGCGTTCAGGACAGGCTCCGTAATCTCTTATAGAATGAGTTTATAATTGACTCTTTTAAAACTTAAGCGCTAGCATAGTCGTTATGCGGGCGCTTATTTTTTTGACTCTTCTTGTTTTCAATTCTGCAAATTCCTATGCGTTCGAAAAAAACAGCATTGCTGTAATCATTAGTAATGAGGTTGTGACTACATTTGATGTCAGAAGGGAGATTTTTTACGACAGGGTGGTTGGTGGCTCGGACTGGAATCGTGGAATAACTGAGGGGGATATTAGGGATTTTATTCCGACTTTGATCGAGAAGTGGCTGGTTGCGCAGGAGGCCGTGAAATTCAGCGTTACTGAGATTACCCCTGATGATATTTCCATGGAGGTAGGGAACTTTAAAAATAGATTTAAATCTTCGCAGGAGTTCGAAAATTTCATGAATATCTCCCAGCTTGCGCCTGCTGATTTAGAGCGATTGCTGGCCAGGGATGTTCAGGCAAGGGAGTTTTTAAAGATTAAGCTTCCAACTCTTGAGCCCCAGCCGACCAATGAAGAGATTGAGTCCTACTACTGGCAGCACGCAGTTAAATATAAGGGTAAGAAGCCCTCTGATGTCAGGGATGAGATAGTTGCTGAGTTGCGTGTGAGCTTAAAAGATCGGGCTTATCGTCGATGGATGCTTGACCTGCGAACTAGGGCAAATCTGGTTTATGTCATCAGGTGATTTTGTAATAAGATCCATGCTTAGGGATGACCTGCCAAAAGTAATTTCCATTGAGCAAACATGCTATCCGGAGCCGTGGTCGGGGGAGACATTTTTTCAGGGTTTGACACGCGAAGAGTATAAATCCTTTGTCTGTGAGCTGGATAGGGAAATTATTGGTTATGTAATATTCTGGAGAGGGGTGAGAGAGATTCATCTGCTAAATTTGGCGATACTTCCTGATTTCCAAGGAAGGGGGTTTGGCACAACCCTATTGGATTTTGTTATTAATTTTTCACCGACTGAAGATTATCCGACTATTATTTTGGAGGTCAGAACCAACAACAGGGCTGCGATTTCCCTCTACGAGTCAAAAGGTTTTGAGAGGATAGGTATACGGGAGAAATATTATTCCAACGGGGATGACGCGCTTGTAATGGCCCTTCACCGGTGATATTCTCCACCGATCCCATGCTTCAGTTTTCATCCCTTATTCTATCTAATGACGAAATCGCACCTCATTATTTTCACATGGTGCTTAAGGCGCCCATTTCATCCTATCTTCCGGGGCAATTTGTTATGATAAAGGTGAATAATACCAATATCCCGCTTCTCAGGCGGGCAATGGCTATTCTGAGCTGGAGGGATGAGGAGCTTGAGATTGTGTATAAGGCCATCGGGCTGGGGACAAAGGAACTCTCGAAAAGGGCGCCGGGAGAAAAACTAGAGGTCATCGGGCCTCTTGGAAATTCCTACGAAATCCCAGACGGTTTAGGTCACGCCTATATGATTACAGGCGGTGTTGGAATGTCTCCACTGATGCCATTGGCTCGTGCTCTGACAAAAAAGAGGATCAAAACAACCCTCTTTTTCGGTGGCGCGTCCGTTACGGATCTCGTTATGCGTCATGAGTTTTCAGACCTTGGGGTTATGGTGATTCCGGTAACCATGGATGGAAGTTTGGGTAAGAGGGGATTGGTGACTGATGTGATGGAGGAAGGGTTCAAGGCAACAAAGCCAGACCCACAAAATGATATGGTCTTCACCTGTGGCCCACACGCGATGATGCGCAAGGTATATGAGATCGCCGGCAAATATGGGTTAAAGACCCAGGTCTCTATGGAAACAAGAATGGCCTGTGGGACCGGTGTGTGTCTTGGCTGTGTGATTAAAAATAAAAATGGCTCTTATCTTAGGGCATGCACGGAAGGACCGGTGTATTATGGAGAGGAGATCGACTGGAATGCCAGACTCGACTAAGCGTCATCCTGAGCCGCAGCAACGTCATCCTGAGCCGAAGGCGAAGGATCTCATCATTCAAATAGGAAACCAATCATTCACTAACCCAATCTTTATGGCATCTGGGACGTTTGGTTACGGAGATGACCTGACGGATCTCGTCGATTATTCAAAGCTCGGTGCGATTATTACAAAGGGTATCTCATTAGAACCCAGGGCTGGTAATCCAACCCCGAGGATAATTGAAACCTCTGCCGGTCTTATAAACTCGATTGGCCTTCAAAACATCGGGCTTAAGGCTTTTTTAAAGGATAAAGCCCCCCTCTATCCAAAACTTAAAACAAGGGTAATCGCGAATATATTTGGAACATCCATAGAGGAATTCAATGAACTTACAGACGCCATGAACAGGGTGGAAGCGCTTGCTGGTATTGAACTCAACATAAGTTGTCCCAATGTGAAAAAGGGTGGGGTGGAGTTCGGTGTGGATCCAAAGGCAACCACGGAGGTTGTGAAAAATGCAAGATCGAGGACAAAACTTCCCATAATCGTAAAACTGACACCAAATGTGACGGATATGACAATAATCGCGAAAGCGGCGGCAGATGAAGGAGCAGACGCTCTTACGGTGTCAAACACCTTTTTGAGCATGAGGATTGATGTATTAAAGCGACGCCCAAGCCTTGCGACAACATTTGGCGGAATCTCCGGTCCCGCAATTCTTCCCATAATATTAAGACAGGTCTGGCAGGTTTCGAGTGCGGTAAAGATCCCAGTAATTGCCTCTGGAGGCATTATGACCACACACGATGCGCTGGAGTATCTGATGGCAGGTGCGACAGCAATCCAGATTGGAACGGCAACCTACATCAATCCAAAGGCCGCGCATGAGATCCTGGCTGGGATTAAAGATTATCTTACATCAAATAATCTGACACTCCAGGACCTGATCGGGATCGCGAAAGAAGGATGAATTTCCTTTGTATCACGGTCTCTCCAGGATACGAATGAATTTCTTTATTGGTGGGGTCCAACATTGGACGGTTTCGGAGTCATTCAGGTTAAAAATTTAAATGAAATTAGCGGGTATCTGTAATATGTTTTCTTTAATAAGCAGAGGTTGATCGGAGTTGTTGATTACAATACCAAAAGGGAGTTTGTGCCGTCTAACAAAGTGCTCGAGGGTAACCAGCTTCTTTTTGTCAATTGCAACACCGTATTTTATTTCAATAGGTAAAATTCCGAAATTTCCGGAGACAATAAGATCTATTTCCGCGCCATTTTTTGTTCGGAAATATTGATAGTTGCAGTTTGTTGCCATCGAAGACTCAATTCCTCTAATAATTTCTTCACAAACAAAATTCTCAAAAATCCTGCCAAGATATGGATAGCTTTCAAGATCATTGAATTCAATATTACTTAGCAGGCTATTTAATAAACCACTATCCCGGAAGCCTCCACGTGGCATCTTAACGAGAGAAACAGTCTGATCCCTATCAAAATGGTGCGTTGTGCGCCAAACAAAAGTACCATGGGCAATATCAAGATAATCCTTCGCCGTGGTTTCTGAAATGTCAAGTGATCTTGCGAGTTCTGCTTTGTTAATCAGGCGGCCCGCAAGTGAGGTTAACATTTTTATGAAACGTCTATATTTAATAATGTCCAGGCCGGGGAATAAATTTCTAATATCCCTATTTATGTATAATTTAAAATACTGCTCCATCCATATCTGATAATTAGTTTTTCTGAAATTTAATACGGCATCCGGATAGCCACCGTAAAGAAAAACATGCTTCATTTCGCTTGGATGAACAACCGGAGATAAATTTTTAAGAAATTCAATATCTTTTTTGGTAATTTTCTTCTCAAACAATTTATAAAACTGGCTCATCGGTTTTTCAAAAATCTCATTTGCTTTCAAGGTGCCCAATTCAACCACCGCGGCTCTGCCAGCCAGAGATTCTGAAACATTTTTTATAAGTTCCTGGGAACTTGAGCCGGTTATTAAAAACCGACCATTTTGTTTTCGGTTTTTGTCTATAACTCCACGCAAAACATCAAATGCTCCCGGTACTTTTTGGGCTTCATCAATAATTAGTTCTTCAGAATATTCCTGGAAAAAAAACTTTGGATCGAGGCTTAACCGATCAAAATCACCCGGATCTTCCAAATCAATGTAATTCCATGATGGCTTTAGCTGTTTTGTTAGGAAGGTCTTCCCGCACTGTCTTACGCCAAGAATAATAACCGCCGGGAACAAATCCAGTAACCTATTGATTTTACTGGATATATTTCTATTAATACCAGACATATCTATAGTATGCACCCAGAATTGTCTGATGTAAAGGCCAAACAAACTATAATTTTTTATCCACAAAAATATATTTTAATAACCATCTCAATTTTTTGGGCGATTAACGTTATTTCGCAGGAAATTCATCCGTATCCCAAGAAAACCGGGTTACAACAGAATAAATTACATGAATTGAAAGTTGCGGATGAATTTCCTTAGGGACCGCGAAAGAAGAACAGTCTCCACAATAAATAGGGACTATTTTGATTACCGATCAGAACCCTCTAGTTCCGGTTCTGATTCATCCTCTTCCTGGGCAGGTTGCTCTTCTGATCCTTCTTCCCGAATTCTCTGGGTTTCTATATCAATAGCTTGTAATCTATAAAACGCATCAATTTCTTCCGGGTTTTCAGGATTCAGATTTAATGGTTGTTCCAGGTCACCACGAAGTGCTTTTTCAAGAAGTTTTTTAATCAGCTTGAGTTCAGCAAGAAGTTTAGCCAGTTCCGCCCTCTCTACCTTGTACCAGGTGATTTGGGCTTCAGTTTGGTTAATGTCCGTTAATGTAAATTCAACATTATTGCTACCAAAACTCAGGTCCAGGTCAAATTTACAGATATCGGGTACTTTCATAGCATCCAATTTCGCTTGATAATTGGTTTCTGACTCTTCCCTCATCTTGTTATATTTGTTGCGCACACTCTGCTTATATTCTTGCAGATCAATGGCCGAAGCTACCCTGAATGATGCACTACCATCGTTACCTATTATGTGCACTACGTTTTTTGTTTCCTGGGTCTCAAAGTTTGTTGGTAAAAGCGGAACTTGAGCACCCTTCATGTCGGAGAAGAGTCCTATAGTTCCGATTGCCGAATGC
>MGRR01000102.1:63438-63862 GCA_001798265.1 Deltaproteobacteria bacterium RIFCSPHIGHO2_12_FULL_43_9 | reverse complement strand
CTCCATTGTGGTCATAAGTATTCCGCTGCCCTCTATTAGTACATATGTATCCATCGTAAGAATTACGCCACCAACTAATTCTAGTGTTTTACTGGCGGTGGCATAAGCCCTCGCATCAGAAGCAGTGTCTGTTAATGGTCCCAGCTGTTCTCTCTGGATTTCCAGCTGTTCTTCGATAAATTTTATACTTGTTTCAAGGTCCGCGATAAGTTTTTCAACTGTATCAATGTCAATTGTTTGGACGACGTTATCATCAGCAAATACAGCTTTGGTATTTACTGAAAAGATAACAGAAGCCGTTAAAATTAATCTAAAAAACGTTTTCATCATTTTTCTCCATTTTCTGAATATTGTATTTTTTCAATTACGAAGCTCATGCAATGGTCGTATGTCACACACCCATTGCTGGTGGTGCAATATGAAT
>MGRR01000102.1:63291-63419 GCA_001798265.1 Deltaproteobacteria bacterium RIFCSPHIGHO2_12_FULL_43_9 | reverse complement strand
TTTATGAATAAAATCAAGCAGTTGTGTGTGTGTGTGTGACAAAAATAGGCGCTTAAAAAGGCCTTTTTTTGGCATTGTCATGAGGTCTTTCTGTTTTTTTTGGGGGGGGGGTCTTTCCGTTATTTAGT
>MGRR01000102.1:47557-63271 GCA_001798265.1 Deltaproteobacteria bacterium RIFCSPHIGHO2_12_FULL_43_9 | reverse complement strand
GACGTTGCTTCGGCTCAGGATGACGTTGCTTCGGCTCAGGATGACGTTGCTTCGGCTCAGGATGACGTTGCTTCGGCTCAGGATGACGTGAAAGAGATCCCGGCTTGCGCCGGGATGACTCACCAAAATTTATGAAACGCTCTGCTAAAAGTTGCTTATTGGGTGTCGTTATGTTACTAGGATTACAACATTTTTAGTCCTGAACTAAAAGTGGGCAGATGCCCACTTTTTTATTATGAGCGGGTCGTGGCTTTTCTGGATGACAAGGGATGTTTGGTTTTAATAAATCTCAAATTGTAGCGCAGGTTGAGGAGTTGATAGCACCTATTGCTGTTGAGTACTCTGTTGAGATTGTTCAGGTGGAGTTTAATCAGGGTGGGAGAACGGGGCACCTAAGGATTTATATCGATAAGCCTGGTGGCGTGACCCTCGATGATTGTGCAAGATTTAGCAAAGAGGTTGGTGTGCTGTTGGATGTGGAGGATGTGATTGAGGGTGAGTATACGCTTGAGGTTTCCTCACCAGGTTTTAAGCGTCCCTTAAATAAGGCTAAGGATTTCGAAAGGTTTTTGGGGCATAAGGTTTTAATTAATTTACACAGTTCGTTAACCAATGCCCCAGATGACAACCAAAGGAAGTATAGAGGAATATTGGCTGGTTATGGGGATGGGGTTGTTAAGATGACCGATGTTGATGGGAGAGAGGTGGCAATCCCTGAAAATCTTATAAGCAAGGCGAATCTGGATGATTGATTTTAGAGATCCCCGTTTTCACGGGGATGACAGAATAAATGGAGAAATAAAATGGTGATGCAGGTAGATTTATCTCGTGTAATCGAGCAGGTGGGAAAAGATAAGGGTATCGATAAAAAGATTATTATCGATGCGATTGAATCGGCGCTTCTTGCAGCTGCGAAGAAGCGTTACGGGATCGAGAAGGAGATTGAGGCTCATTTTAACGTGGAGATGGGTGAGATAGAGCTCTTTGAGTTCCGAACCGTCGTCGATAAAGTCCAGGACCCGAATCTTGAGGTCTCTATTAAGGATGCGCACAAATACGATCCGGAGGCTGAGGTTGGGGATGAGATTGGAATAAAGCTCGATTCAACCGGGTTTGGCCGGATAGCGGCGCAGGCAGCAAAACAGGTTATTATTCAGAAGGTCAGGGATGCTGAGAGGGATATCATCTATAGTGAATTCGTTCAGAGGAAGGGTGAGGTTATCAATGGTATCGTAAGGCGGTATGAGCGGGGGAATTTGGTTGTGGATCTCGGGCGAACTGAGGCTTTTATGCCCAAAAGGGAGCAGATTCCGACAGAGGTTTATAGAGCTGGAGACAGGGTTAGTGCGTTTTTACTCGATGTTCAGCAATCTGGCCGCGGTCCGCTGATTATTTTGTCGCGGGCACATCCCGACTTTTTAAGGAAATTGTTTGAGATTGAGGTTCCTGAGGTATTGGAGGGGATCGTTACCATTAAGGCTGCTGCCCGTGATCCAGGTTTCAGGGCGAAGATCGCCGTCTATTCAACGGATAGCGATGTTGATCCTGTTGGGGCTTGTGTGGGGATGCGTGGATCGAGGGTGCAGAATGTTGTGGCGGAGCTCAGGGGAGAGAAGATCGATATAATTCCATGGGTTGAGGAGCCTGCGAGATTTGTCTGTAATGCTCTGGCGCCGGCGGAGGTTGCGAAGGTTTTGTTGGATGAAGAGCATAAATCGATGGAGGTGATTGTTCCAGATAATCAACTCTCCCTGGCCATCGGTAAACGGGGTCAGAACGTGAGGCTTGCAGCGCAGATTTCGGGATGGAAGATAGATATTGTAAGTGAAACAAAGGTCAGGGAGAGACAGGATATTGCGATAAAGACACTGACAAAGGTTCCAGGGGTAACAGACACAATGGCGCTTTCTCTTTATCAGCATGGTTATTCAAAGGTTAGTGAACTAGCCAACACATTACCTGAAGAGCTTTTAAAAGTTCCAGGCTTTACATCGATGGAGAATGTGGAGCGTATCATCGGTGAAGCCAATAGGGTTGCATTACTACCACCAGCTCCGCCGGAAGAGATAGCTAAAGTCGCGCCCACTGTAGATGAACCGGCTGTCGTAGTGACTGAAACAACAGAGGTTCAGGAATCTACTGTTCCGGAATCCAGTCCATCTACTGCAGTAGATGCGGAGGATATTACAAAACTTGATGGTGTTGGAGAGAAGACGGCGGCTAAGCTAAGGGATGCTGGGTTTCCTGATATTCAATCGATTGCGAACTCTTCGGTTGAAGAGCTGGCGGAGAAATGTGGTTTGACCCCAAAGAAGGCTGAGGGATTGATAAATCAGGCAAAATCTTTTGAAACAACAGAGAAGCAATAATAGGCGGTAGAAATGGCAAAGATGCGTGTCTTTGAACTAGCTAAGGAGTTTGGAATTGAGCCTAAAGATCTTATTCCAAAACTTCAGGAGCTTGGTTTCAAGGTGGTAAATCAGATGAGTGGGCTCTCAGAGGGGGAGGTTGCCAGGGCGCATATTGAATTAAAGGCGTACGCGACCAAGGGACAGGTTGTGGAGAAGAGGGTCGGAAGCGCGGTTATCCGTCGACGCAAGAAGGTGGAAGAGCCATCTGAAGAAGAGCCACCCCAGGAGAAGGAGATCGTATCTGAAGTTCCTGAGGAAGAGGAGGTTGCTCCTGTTGAGGTAGTTTCACCTCCTGAAACCGGAGAGAAAGAGACAACAGAGAAGAAGGTTACAAGGCGAAGAGTAAAAAGAATTCCAAAAAGTGAGGAGGTTGCCAAAGAAGAACCAGGGGTTGCTGAAAAAAAGGTTGCGCAGGCTCCTGTTGTTGCGCCTCAACCCAAGAAAGAGGTTCCGTCGATAGACAAGGCTCAAAAATCCGAAAGGGGATTTTTTGAAGAAGAGGAGAGTGAGAAGGCTAAAAAAGCGCGAAAGGCTGCCAAAGATGCGCAATCTTTCCGACCAACAGATTATTTAAGGGTTGAGAAGGTATTTACTCCTGTAAAAAAGAAGGTTGTTAAGGGTCCCGGTCGGGAGATGTTGAAGCCAATCCTTACCGAGAAAAAGGCGAGCAAGAGGATTGTAAAGATGACCTCTGACCATATAACGGTTGCTGAGCTTGCGAAGCAGATCGGCATCAAGGGTTCGGATATTATAAAAAGGTTAATGGAAATGGGTACAATGGCTACCCTGAATCAACAGGTTGATCAGGATACGGCGACATTAATTGCAACTGAACATAAATATGAGGTTGAAAGAGTCGGTCCCACTGTTGAGAGTTTGATTCCGGAAATTGAAGTAAAACAAAAAGATTTAAAACCACGATCACCTGTTGTTACAGTAATGGGTCACGTCGATCATGGAAAAACATCCCTATTAGATGCGATCAGAAAAACCAATGTGATTGCCGGTGAGGCTGGCGGCATAACGCAGCATATCGGTGCCTATACCGTAACACTCCCAAATAAAAAGATGATTACATTTTTGGATACGCCCGGTCATGAAGCGTTTACCGCTATGAGGGCCCGTGGTGCGCAGGTTACCGACATAGTTGTTCTGGTTGTTGCTGCCGATGATGGAATTATGCCCCAGACGGTTGAGGCTATTCATCACGCCAAGGCAGCGGGTGTTCCGGTAATTGTTGCGATAAATAAGATTGATAAAGCAGGTGCGAATCCGGATCGTGTGAAAAAACAGTTAACCGAACATGAATTGGTTCCTGAAGATTGGGGTGGGACCACAATTACTGCGGTAGTTTCAGCGAAGAAGGGGGATGGTGTTCCTGAATTATTGGAGATGATTCTTCTTCAGGCTGAGATGCTGGAGCTCAAGGCTGACCCGCATAGATTAGCGCGGGGCGTGATAATAGAATCAAAACTGGATCGTGGTAAGGGGGCGGTTGCGACAGCTCTCATTAAAGAGGGGACCCTGAAAACCGGTGACTCGGTTGTTGCGGGACTCGCCATGGGGCGGGCCAGGGGCCTATTTGATGATACCGGGAAAAAACTAAATCAGGTTGGGCCATCAATGGCGGTTGAGATTATAGGTCTTGATTCTGTGCCTGAGGTTGGAGAGACACTCTACTGTGTAAAAGATGAGAAGACCGCGAGAGAGGTTGTTGAACTTCGTAAAGGTACCCTTGCGGCCCAGGAGATTAAGAAGACAGCTAAAGTATCACTTGAAGAATTATATCAGAAGGTGAGTGAGGGGGAGGTCGCTGAACTCAGGGTAGTAATAAAGGGGGATGTCGCAGGCTCTGTTGAGGCATTACGTGAAGCAATCAAAAAAATAAAATCAGATAAGGTGAAAATAGTAGACGTGCACTCGGGGGTCGGGGCGGTCACCGAAAGTGATGTGAACCTTGCCTCAGCCTCAAACGCGATGATTATTGCCTTTCATGTCCGGCCGGAGGCGAAGGCAGTTAGTCTGGCGGAAAAAATCGGGGTTGAAATAAAGAGTTATAGGATCATTTATGAGGCTATAGAAGATATTAGAAAAGCAATGGAAGGGCTCCTGGCCCCCGAGATAAAGGAACTGGTGGTAGGAAAAGCAGAGGTAAGAAATATATTTACCATTCCAAAGATTGGTACCATTGCCGGCTGTGCTGTAACACAGGGGAAAATTGTAAGAACCGGTAAGGCGCGTCTTTTGAGGGATAATGTGGTGGTCTGGGCAGGAAACATAAGCTCGCTCAGGCGGTTTAAAGAGGATGTTCGTGAAGTGAAGGAGAATTACGAGTGTGGATTGGGGCTGGAAGGATTTGGTGATATCAAACCTGGCGATGTTATTGAGTGCTTTATTCTGGAGGAGCGAAAAGCAACCCTGAAACCCGAAGAGCCGAAGAAGTTTTCTGCCAAAGGTGAGGCAAGAGAGTCTAAACAGTGAAACAGACGTCAGCCCGTCAGGCACGCGTTGCCGCGGGGATAAGAAGATTAATCTCCATGCTTATTGCGCAAGGGTTACAAGATCCTAGAATATCCCCTTTATCGGTTACGGATGTTGAGGTTTCTGCCGACCTGAGAATTGCGCGTATCTTTGTTGCTATATTTGACAAAGGAAATATTGATACAACCCTGGATGGCCTTAAATCCGCCACCCCGCATCTTCGCAGACAAATCGCGGCCGAGCTGAATTTACGATTCACACCCGATCTGGAGTTTTTTTACGATGAGTCTCTGGAGCGTGGAGCAAGGATTGAATCTTTGATTTCAAGTTTGAGGAAAAACAAGTGAAGAGCGTAAAGGATTTTCTTCTGGGTGGGAAAGATTTTTTGCTCATCTCCCATAAGGGCCCGGATGGCGATGCTGTTGGAGCAATGCTGGGTCTAGGTTTGGCGCTTAAGGGGACAGGGAAAAATGTTACCTTTTACAATACTGATCCGATTCCCAAGCATCTGAACTTTTTGCCATTCGTGGGGGGTATTGAGAATTCTCTGGCAAATTTTACCGGAGATACCGTTGTCGCAGTTGATTCCTCGGACCTGGAGCGTCTGGGTGATGCATTCCAGAAATTATACGCGAAAAAGAAATTTAAACTCATTAATATTGATCATCACGAGACGAATACGCGATATGGTGACGCGTTTTTAATTGAGCCAAACTTTTCCAGCACATGCGAAGTAATCTATGATCTTCTTAAAACACTTAACTGGGACATTACTCCCGAAATCGCTACATCACTTTTTTGCGGAATAGTTGCAGACACGGGATCATTCAAGTACCGGAACACTACCGCAAAGGTACTCAGAATGGCTGCGCAGCTGGTTGACTCCGGAGCTCACCCTGAGAATATCAGTCAGCGCCTCTTCGATATATATCCCGCGTCAAGGATCTTGTTGCTTAAAAGGGTGCTTCAGTCTCTAAGATTTGATTGTCAAAATCGTGTCGCATCCGTGGTTGTCACGGAAAACGATTTAGCTGCGACTGGCGCATCAATTGACGCAAGTGAGGGTTTTGTGGAGATTTTGCGTGGGATTGAAGGGGTTCAGGTGTCGGTTCTGGCAAAAGAGCAAAAGGATGGGAATGTAAAAATAAGCACAAGATCAAAGGATAATATTGATGTTGCGGCAGTTACCAAATTATTTGGAGGTGGGGGGCACAGGGTCGCGGCTGGAGCAACACTCCCCGGTCCCGTAAATGAAGCGTTGGGTAAATTTATAAAAGAGGTTTCAAAACATCTTAAATGAATCAGGGTGGAATATTATCAATTTGCAAGCCTGAGGGGATGTCATCGGCAAAGATTGTTGCCATTGTAAAGCGCAGGTTCGGATTTAAAAAGGTTGGTCATTTTGGAACACTGGATCCATTTGCCAAGGGTTTAATGTTAATCGGTATTGATCAGGGGACAAAGCTCTCTTCATTGATTATGTCTCTTCCAAAGCGTTACTGGGCCTTTGTAAAACTCGGGGAAAGAACCGATACGCTTGACCCAACTGGAAAGGTTGTTGCGAAAAGCGCTCCACCATGGCCTTCCCTTGAAGAGCTCGAGAACGAGGCAAAAAAATGGGTTGGCAAGATAGAACAGAAGGTCCCACGCTATTCGGCGGTTAAAATAAAGGGAATAAGATTATACGACGCTACCAGGAGGGGGATAGACATTGAACCACCTATAAAATCCGTTGTCATTCATTCCATTAACGTCTTATCACTGAGCGATAATATATTTGAAATCGATGTTTGCTGCTCTAAAGGGACCTATTTGAGGACCCTTGCCGCCGATATGGCTATCGGGATGGGACATGAAGGCATGTTAAACCGGTTGTGCAGACTAGAGATCGGAAAATTCGCCCTTAACAATTCAGTGACGGTTGAATCACTGGATGAAATGAGTCCGGATGATCTTGTCAAAAGTGCCGCGTGGTATTCTCTTACGGATGCGCTGGATGAGATACCAAAGGTTCGGTTGAGCGAGCGGGTTGTTAACAAGGTATTGAATGGTCAGCTTCCCATGGTGCCCCCGATGGAATCTGAGTATGTAAGACTTGTTTCTCAAAGTGATGATCTGGTTGGCTTATTGAAAAAAGGGAGAGAGGGGTGGGAGATTGAACGTGTGTTCCCAATTTAATCTTTGACATGGGTCTACGTCACCCCCAGCGAGTAGCCGAAGCCCCCAGCCGAAGGCGTGGGGGGCCGGGGTCTCCAGTTATCGTCATGCCAAGCCGCCGAAGGCGGCGTATGGCATCTTCCCGGGGAGATCCCCACGCTCGTTTCACTCGCTGGGGATGACGAGGTTAGAACCTCCGGCCTGGGAATGACGTAAGGTATACTGGTCGAGATGAGTTTTTGAAAATTGTGCAGCGAAAACAGATCTTCACAAATGAACCTGTTTTTGCTGCTAGAATTCTAAACGATTCGAACCGGTGAGCTTTTCAAAAGTAAGTGATTTGATAATGGCTGTTTTTGGAAGCTTGACGAAAGGAGATAACATGGCAAAGACCGAAACATATATAGCCCCCAATGAAGCATGGATCCTGCATAGAGAGGATATAGAGACTATCCAGGATGGACACTGCGATATGTATGTATTGTTAGATGCCTATACAGCCTATTGTTTCGGACATGAGGTGACGCAAGCCCTTCCATCCCACACAAGTATGAAAAATCTATTAAGTTTAGCTCAGAAAAAATCTAACGGTTGGCCTAAAGAAATTATTATCTCAACTAAAGACCCATATGTTGAGACATTACAAAACATTTGTGGTGAACTTAAACTCAAGCTGAACATTCTTTCACCCAGAGAAATAGCTCCACTGGTGAAACCCTTCAGAGATTCATACAAGGCTTTTAGAAGAGGGGTTCCAGAAGAGGAATTGTGTTCAGACCCAGTAGCAGAGATTGAACTTGATGCATTTATTCCAGACCCATACTCTCCTTGCCCCTGTTCCTCGGGGAAAAAGCACAAATTTTGTTGCCAGAAAATTTTCAAAGATATCACCTTTGCAATGTGCGAGGCAGAAGATGGCCATCTGGAAGAGGCACTTCACCACATGAAAAAAGCGGAGGAAAAGGTTGGAAGAACCGCGGAGGTTCTTTGCAGATATTCAATCTGCTGGTACTTTTTTGATAGAAAAAAATCTCAAACGTACTTAAAAGAAGCATTGGCATCAAACCCGGATCATCCGCGGGCTAATTATGTTCTGGGAATTGAAGCTGTTGAAGATGGAGATTACAAGAAGGCGATAAAGTTTTACAACAAAGCAATTGAGCATTATCCAAAAGAGGACAGATGGCATTTAAACGAAACCTATAATAATTTAGGCACTGCTTATTTTGAAACCGGGCAATATAAAAAGGCAAAAGAGGCGTGGGAGAAGGCGTTGGTTTTATTACCCACGGACAAAATGGCAATTTCTAACTTATTTGAATTTATCTACGAAAATCCAGAAATCCCGGAAGGGCTTCGAGAGATAAGCCCATTTATCACAAAATATTTGGAGAAACATTTCGTGAAGGCGTAATCCGCTGCTAACCTACGCTGCAATCACCCGGGTTATTCCCGGGCTACGATGGTCTTGTAGGTTCATCAAGAATTTTTAATATTTGATCGGCGCAATAAACCCGGTTTCGTTTAGCATCAAAAGATTGTTTTAAGATCTTTATGTCTACTAATTTATTAATTGCACGTTGTGCTGTTGGGAATGCAATTTTATGCCTTTTGACTATTCCATTTGCTGTCGTAAATGGATTTGACATTAAATCGTTAATTAGCCTGAGGCATTGCTTGTCTGCTTTTTTAGGGAATTTAGACTTCCATGCTTCAATTAGACTTTGAATTTTTACTACTCGCGTTATTGCATCTTGGGACTGAGTCGCAACCCCATTTAAAAAATACTCCATCCATCCATGCCAGTCACCGATTTCAGTTACGGCATTTAATCTTTCATAGTATTCCCTGCGGTTTGCCTCAAAAAAAGCACTTAAATATAAAATAGGTACATTTAAGATTTTTTTGTCAATAAGAAACAAGGTTATAAGGAGACGGCCAACACGTCCATTACCGTCCAGGAATGGATGGATAGCCTCAAATTGTTGATGGGCCAATCCGATTGTAATTAGAGGCGGCAGGGTGGATTCATGTAGGAACTTTTCCAAATCCCCCATACACCTTAATACATCTTGTGGGGGTGGGGGTACATAGGATGCATTTTGTAAAGTACACCCAGCGACGCCTATCCAATTCTGAGTTTTACGAAATTCTCCTGGCGTTGCATAACCGCCACGTACCCCTTTCATAAGATGTTGATGCAGTTCTGATATTAATCTTAATGAAAGAGGCAATGTGTTGAGTCTTTTTATTCCATATTCTAACGACCTGACGTAATTTTTAACCTCCTGTATATCAAACTTATCTTGTTCTGTTTCTGTACCGGCCTCGTCCGCGAACAACTGAGCCAAGGAAGTCTGTGTCCCCTCAATTCGACTTGAAAGAACTGCTTCACGCCTAACGAAAGGCCTAATAAAAAGATGAGGACTGGGAATCGTTGCTCCTTGTTTAGCAAGTTGTCCAATCATTCTATCTGCCTCAGACAAAACCCTAACAAGTTTATCGCCCCACTCAATGGGGGGTGGGAGTGGATTTGGGACATATGCTGTATAATTACCTGAACATTTTACCTTTTTTCCGTGAAGTTTCATTTAGTTACGAACCTATATTTTTCGTTAATAGGACCACCCGTTATTAACGTTTTTTTATCATATCGTTAATAAGTGCGCAATAGATTAATTGGTCTTTAGTTTACCAAGGCATGCATTTTATTCCAGCCACCTAGTAGAGCGTCTCATAAATTTTGTCATTCCAGCAGAGGCCGGAATCCAGTACGCGCTTTATGGATCCCCGCTTCCGCCGGAATGACAAGAATCGATCGCAACGAGGTTAGCCGTCATTGCGAGGAGTGGCAAAACCACGACGAAGCAATCTCATTCGAACTAGAGATTGCTTCACTTTGTTCGCAATGACGGGAAGAGATTGCTTCCCCCCACGGCTTCGCCTGGGGGCTAAAGGCTTTTTTCGCTCGCAATGACTGTGAGATCCCGGCTTTCGCCGGGATGACGAAAAGGAATTGTTGGACTCTTGATGGCAAGCAGTGCCTAGGAGTAACTTAAAAGATTCTTTCCTCTTTTTAGTGGAAATTAATCGTAATACACTGCGCTGTCTTGAGCGTCATCCTGAGCCGAAGGCGAAGGATCTCTTCACATTTTAGCGGGAGATCCTTCGCCTTCGGCTCAGGATGACGACAGCAAGGTTCCACTAAATTCGGGAAAGACCGAACTTAAAAAGGGGATGGGTGGGAGATTGAACGTGTGTTTTCCGATTTAATCTTTGACATGAGTCAAATCATTGTGCTACAAACCCCCGTTATTATTAGAAAAAAATGTTTGAAACCTAGGAGCTTCTAGAGTGTCTGTAGTGCCTAATATAAAAGAAAAAACAATTAAAACCTATCAAACCCATGCAAAGGATACCGGATCACCGGAGGTGCAGGTTGCGCTTTTATCGAAACGGATTGAAGAACTGACCGAGCATTTCAAGACCCATGTGAAGGACTTTCATGGCCGGAGGGGCCTTTTGATGATGGTTAGCCAACGACGTCGTCTCCTTGGCTATCTTAAGCGCAAAGACCAGTCACGATATGAGAAGTTGATTGAATCATTAGGGATTCGGAAATAGGAAATTGCGATGACATTCCGGGCTTCATTTGTCATCACGAGGCGAGGGTGGAGGAGTCTCTGCGTAAGAGATTGCTTCGCTACGCTCGCAATGACGAAGGCGCTCGTAGTGATCTTTTCGTCATCCCCGTGAACACGGGGATCCAGCGCTTTGTCTCTGGATTCCCGCTTTCGCGGGAATGACAGATGCACGGGAATGACAGATGCACGGGAGTGACAGATGCACGGGAGTGACAGATGCACGGGAGTGACAGATGCACGGGAATGACAGATGCACGGGAATGACAGATGCACGGGAATGACGAAACAAAAATATAAGGAGTTAATTTAAATGCATGTAGTTAAAACAGATTTTGGTGGCAGGGAGTTATCCATTGAAACCGGCCGGATGGCCAAACTAGCGAATGGTGCCGTTGTTGTAAGGTACGGTGACTCGATGGTCCTTGTAACAGCCACCGGAAGATTAGAGCCTAAACCTGGCGCGAATTTTTTCCCCCTTACGGTTGATTATCAGGAGAAATTTTATTCAGCCGGTAAGATCCCGGGTGGATTTTTTAAACGTGAGGGGAGACCAAGTTTTAAGGCAACTCTTACCTCAAGGTTAATTGACAGGCCGATTCGTCCTCTATTTCCCGAAGGTTACGTTAACGAAACTCATATAGTATCAACAACGCTATCGGTTGATACAGAGAACGCCCCGGATGTGATGTCTCTCATAGGCGCCTCCGCGGCCCTTGAGGTTTCAGATCTTCCTTTCATGGGGCCGGTTGCCGGATGCAGGGTGGGAAGGATTAATGGTGAGTTTGTTATTAATCCATCGCCTGTTGCTATGGTTAATTCCGACATTGATATATTGGTTGCCGGAACACAGAGTTCAATCGTTATGGTTGAGGGTGGCGCTCTTGAGGTCTCTGAGGATGATGTTGTTGCCGCGCTTGAGTTTGCGCACAAGGCGATTCAGCCTGTTCTTGAAATTCAGCTTGAATTAAAGAGGATGGTGAATAAGCCAAAGATTTCATTCAAGCCGGCTGAGGTTGACCAGAAACTTGTTGAAGAAATCAACAAGCTTTCATTGAGCAAGATTGCTGAAATTTTTACTTATGGAAAAAAGCAGGAACGGGAGGAGGGCTTCAGCACGCTTTGCGATAATGTTGTTGCTGAAATGACAAAAGGGATAACGGACGCGGAAGAGCTGGACCAGAAGAAGCAGGTAGTTGTTGAGCAGTATGAAAAGCTAAAAGAGGAATACGCGCGGGGATACACCCTCAGGGAGAAAAAAAGGATTGATAACCGGTTGTATGATGCAATCAGAAAAATAACCACCGAGGTTGCTATTCTTCCACGGGTACATGGCTCTGCCCTCTTCACGCGTGGAGAGACGCAAGCCCTGGTTACGACCACATTAGGAACTGGAGAGGATGAACAGCGGATCGATTCAATTGAAGCGGAAGCGTCTGAAGCATTTATGCTGCATTATAATTTTCCTCCATTCTCCGTTGGTGAAACTGGTTTTCTAAGAGGACCCGGTCGTCGTGAAATTGGTCATGGGGCGCTGGCGCACAGGGCAATTTTGCCTGTCGTTCCGTTGCCTGAAAAGTTTCCTTATACAATCAGGGTTGTCTCAGAGATTCTGGAATCGAATGGATCGAGTTCAATGGCCTCTGTGTGCGGGGCCACCCTTGCGCTTTTGGACGCCGGTGTGCCGATTTCATCCCCGGTTGCAGGAATTGCCATGGGTCTGATTATGGAGGGGGATGAGGTTGCAATCTTATCCGATATCCTTGGTGATGAAGATCATCTTGGGGATATGGATTTTAAGGTTGCCGGCACGGCAAAGGGTGTAACCGCGGTTCAGATGGATATAAAGATCAGCGGTGTTTCAAGGGATATTTTAGAGAAAGCCTTGAGACAGGCACGGGAAGGAAGGCTATTCATACTTTCTAAAATGAATGAAACGATTAGCGAGCCCAGAAGTGATATCTCCAGATTTGCTCCAAGGATCAAATCAATTCCCATCAAGGCTGATAAAATTGGAGCACTCATCGGACCGGGTGGAAAAACCATTCGCGCTATTATGGAGGAGACCGGGGCCAAGATTGATATAGATGATAAAGCCCTTACAGTGCAGGTGGCTTCACCGGAGGTTGCGAAGCTTGAGAGGGCCGTAGAATTAATTACAAATATTCTGGCTGAAGCCGAGATTGGTAAAATCTATGAAGGTAAGGTAGTCCGGATTGCCGATTTTGGTGCCTTTGTAGAAATTCTTCCCGGAATTGATGGTCTGGTTCATATCTCAGAATTAGTCCCCTTCAGGGTTAACCGTGTTACAGACATTGTTAATATGGATGATAAGGTCAGGGTGAAGGTTCTCGACATTGATCAGCAGGGGAAAATAAGACTTAGTCGCAAGGCCTGCCTGACTGAAGAAGAGATGAATCAGGAAAAACAGGCTTATGATGCAAGGGTTGAGCAGGCGGGAGTGGAAGGGGGGCAAGGACAAGAGCCCTATCGATCCCCTTATCCCAGCAGAGATTATGGACGCAGGCGTGACTTTGACCGCGGAGGAAGAGGTGGTGGATTTAAGCGGGGACCATATCGCGGCGGCAGAAAATAGTAGACCATTTCTATGAACTACCCAAAGGTCAAACGCTCAGAACTTTCAAATGGAATGGTTTTGGTAACGGAGGATAACCCGCGCTCCCGCGCTATTTCACTCGGTTTTTGGATCAGATCAGGTTCCGCCAACGAGTTAAAGTCTGAACATGGTGCGGCCCATTTCGTGGAACATCTGATGTTTAAAGGGACAAAGAAGAGAAGCCCACTTCAAATCGCGAGAGAGATTGAAAGGGTTGGAGGGGAGATAAACGCTTTTACGGACAGAGAGGCGATCTGTTACCACACCACGGTTCTCTCTGAGGATACAGATGTGGCTCTCGATCTCCTATCTGACATCACACAAAACAGCACATTCCTAGACATCGAGATGAAAAAAGAGAGGGATGTAATTTTAGAAGAGATCAGGATGTGTGAAGATTCCCCGGACGACCTCGTTATTGATCTAATCTATGAAACAATGTTTGATAATCAGATCTTTGGACGTTCAATAATAGGAACCCCAAGATCCCTAAAGGGTTTTACCAGGGATACCCTGTGGAAATTCTATAAAAAAACACACAATACAGGGAATATGTTTGTAACCGCGGCTGGCCGGGTCGATCATGAAATGTTGGCAAAGGAGATTGAGAGCCGATTCAAACCGGCACACGCTAAATCTTCAACTAAACGCCATGAGACTAAAGTGGTTTATAAAACCCGGGTAAAGAAGAAACCGATTGAACAGGTACATTTTGTGCTTGGGTTTAAAACTGAGCCATTTTCCAGCGCCAATCGAAATGCACTGAAGCTGCTGAATGTTTATGTGGGGCATGGCATGGGTTCGGTCCTTTTTCAGAGGGTCAGGGAGGAGCAGGGGCTGGCATATTCAGTCTTTAGCGCGCTGAATTTTCATCGTGACATCGGGGTTTTGCTGCTTTACGCGGGAACAAGCCCGGCACAGGTAAACAAATGTTTCTCTTCCGTTAAAGATGTGGTTTCCAAAGTAGCGAACGAGGGGATAGAGAAGGAATTGCTAAGTCAGACCAAAAAGAGGTTGCGAGGTCTATTATTACTCTCTGCTGAAGATCCTGAAGAGAGGATGAATAGCCTTGGTCATACCGAGCTCTATCTTGGCCAAACATTGCAGCTTGGGGATGATTTGAAGGAGATTGAATCTGTAATGGTCCGGGATATAAAAGCGCTTTCTGAAAATATATTTTCCAAGGAATTTTCTATGGTTTCCGTTGGTTCCAAGGGGCCAACGCGGTAAGTAATTAATCACCGATTGACGCATATTTAGGCAACCAATATACTTTAGAGATATGATCGATATGGGCAACAAGGTTCCACCAATTGATTTAAAGATAAAGAGAGTAGATGGTGATCTGCCACTTCCAGCCTATGCAACGGAAAATGCATCTGGTTTGGATCTTTTAGCAGCCATAAAAGAGGATATAGTTTTAAAACCATCTGAGCGTATTTTGGTTCCAACCGGCATCTCTATTGAACTTCCGTCAGGTTATGAAGCACAGGTGCGCTCAAGAAGCGGGCTGGCGATAAAACATGGAATCTGCTGCTTAAACTCACCCGGCACTATCGATTCTGATTACAGGGGTGAGATCAAGGTAATCCTGATAAATTTGGGCAGTGAGCCTGTGACTATTAAACGCTCAGACCGTATTGCCCAGCTTGTCATAGCTCCTACTGTAAAAGCGACACTCCATGAGGTCACTAATTTATCTGAAACAAGGCGCGGGAGTGGGGGTTTTGGGCATACGGGGATTAGTGATATTACAAGATCAGTAGTTTCAATTTTATTATTTCTCTTACTTCCCACCCTCTCTTTTGCCGGCATCGATATAGAGCAATATACGGTGGCCGCAGGTATTATGGAGCGTAAACCCTCCCTTGTGGGGGACACATTTTTAAATAATATTGGGAAGTTACACTTTTTTACCAAAGTAAAATATAGCGATTGGAATGAATCAACCGAGAGCTATATTACGCACGTCTGGTATTATAAAAATGAAAAGGTTTCCGTTATGAAATTAAAGATTGGTGCTCCAGTCTGGAGAACATATAGCACCAAGTCTATTCCTCAAGGTGCCGTTGGTGAGTGGCGGGTTGAATCAATGGATGAAAATGGGAATATTCTTGCATCGCAAACGTTTCATATAACAGGGCAGGGCAGTTGATTGAATAAACTTATGTATACTCCTCCAAACAGAGAGACCCCTTCCTTGCCCAAGGGAAGGGGTCTTGTTTTAAAATGGCTTGTGTTAGCGGCGCTTTTCCTGTTTCCCATCTCTATACAGGCTGAATATAATTTTCCAGTTGATGCGATAATTTTAAAGGCGTCACAAAAATATCGCCTCTCACCCGCCCTGATCAAAGCGGTTATTGAAGCCGAGAGTGGCTTTGATCCCGATGCAGAGAGCCATGCTGGC
>MGRR01000102.1:46286-47412 GCA_001798265.1 Deltaproteobacteria bacterium RIFCSPHIGHO2_12_FULL_43_9 | reverse complement strand
GTCGCTAAGGTTTTAAACAGATATGAAGAGTTAAAGAATCTCGAATATTTCAGCGACTAAGCTTCATTCCATACTCTTCTTGTTCTCAGGTTACGATGCAAGTAGCACTCTGAAGTTAGGCGGCTTTTTTATAAATAATTTTAAAGTCATAGCCCATGATACTAAGAATATTTAATAACACGTCGAATGTAATCTTGGATGTACCAATGCCTGATTCAATTTGGGCAATCCTGCTTTGAGAAACACCAACCATTTTTGCAAGTTTGGCTTGTGAGATACCATTCTTTTCGCGAGCCTTAACAATGAGGTCGATCAGCTTTTGTTTCTCACGTACTTCTGCGTAGTTTACACCAAGACTATCTGCGAGTTGTTCCAAAGACATTTCTTTCCAGCTCATTTTTTCACCTCCTTTATTCTGTTTAAAACAACAGCTAATTCTTTTTTAGGGAGCTGCTGTGTTTTTTTCTGAAAAGCATGAAGTATATATATAGCGTCCCTGCTCACAATTACGTAGAAGATTCTTACCGGACCAGCTCTATCTTTAAATCTGAGCTCATGTAGCCCATGGTGAATACTTGATAGGTTGCGATTCAGGGGCATCGAGAGATTCTTCCCCTCAGCAAGTTGGTTGATAGCATCAAAGAAGTCAAAACGAATTTCTTGAGATACCGTTTGTAGAAAGTCTTCAACCGGGCTTCTACCGGAGCTCTTGAGATAGTACTTCACCCTCATTGTTTAAGCATAAGCCACAGCTCATTATTAGTCAAGGGTAATATTTAAATATCTCCTAGTCATCCGATATTTTGCATGCTATAAATCGAAAATATGCTTCAGAATAAAAATACCCCGAACCTTCTCTCCTGGAGCCGGATCTGCATCATTCCTTTAATAGTGACCCTGCTGGTTTTTGATAATAGATTTTCTGCCTATGCATCGTGTGTTTTGATAATTATTGCGGGAATCACAGATATTCTTGATGGTCTGTTAGCAAGAAAATATTCATCAGTTTCAACGATCGGAAAATTTCTGGATCCACTTGCCGACAAGCTTCTCGTTGTCTCCGTTCTTATAATGCTTGTCTACCTCGACAGGCTATTTGAATACGCGCCACTATTTCCGCTGATGG
>MGRR01000102.1:42319-46277 GCA_001798265.1 Deltaproteobacteria bacterium RIFCSPHIGHO2_12_FULL_43_9 | reverse complement strand
TTACCGGGCGCGAAATCTTTATAACCGGGCTTCGGGCCATAGCACGGGACAAGGGGATTGTGATTGCGGCAGGCAGGGTTGGGAAACTCAAAACGTGGTTTCAGATGATTGCGATTGGTGCCCTTGTTTTACCGGAGAACTCCTTTAACTTTAAAGCACACATTTTTGGGCTGGTGGTATTATTTATAGCCTTGCTGCTAACTATAATTTCAGCGGTGAAATACACCACAGAATTTTCTCGCCAGATTAATCAAATCGATGTAAGAACGTAAGGTTATAGCGAACACACTCGTCATTGCGAGTACCCTCGTCATTGCGAGTACCCTCGTCATTGCGAGCGAAGCGAAGCAATCTGGCGGGGAGATTCCTTCGGGAGCTCCGCTCCCTCGGAATGACGAAGATGTCATTGCGAGCGAAGCGAAGCAATCTCAGGAGATTCCTTCGGTCGCGCAGCCTGTCCTGAGCGAACGCGAAGGGCTCCCTCGGAATGACGTTTTACGGGGCTGCGTGAAGGAAGTTTTATGAAATGGCGCACCGAAATACTTGCAGGTACTACAACATTTTTTACGATGGCCTATATCGCCTTCGTCAACCCCGCAATCCTCTCCTCCGCAGGTGTCCCTTTTGAGGGGGCATTTGTAGCGACCTGCATTACCGCCGCGATTACGACGATATTGATGGGACTTCTTACAAACTATCCATTTGCCCTTGCCGCTGGAATGGGACTAAACGCAATGGTTGCCTTCACCATTGTCGGAACAATGGGGGAGAGCTGGCAGGTCGCGATGGCCTGCGTATTTCTTGAAGGCATTTTGGTTACAATTCTTGTCCTTACGAATATCCGGGAGTGGGTTATGAATGCTATTCCACTTCCTCTGAAATTTGCTATTGGTGTGGGGATTGGCCTTTTCTTAAGTTTCATAGGGCTTCAGCAGGGGGGCTTGATAGTAAAACATCCAGTGACACTTGTTACCCTTGGTGATATGTCGCTTCCCTATACATGGGTCACACTCTTTGGCCTCTTGGTTACATCATTCCTCGTGAGTATGAGGTTTAGGGGTAGCCTTTTTGTAGGCATTTTAATCACACTGTTTTTTGCAATTATTGTCGGTGTCGCGAAGGCGCCGGCTGAATTTGTTAAGGTTCCAACAGATTTTTCTACATTCTTTGCGCTGGATGTTCACAATGCATTGAAAATCTCGCTAATCCCAGTCATCTTTGCTCTCTTTATGACCGACTTCTTCGATACCATGGGAACCGTGGTGGGGCTTGGTGATGAGGGGAAATATCTAACAAAAGATGGAAGACTTCCCAGACTGAAGCGTGTTCTTTTTGTTGATTCTTTGGGGGCGGTATTGGGTGGGCTTGCCGGTGCAAGCTCTAATACGACCTATATTGAATCGGCTGCTGGAATCGCGGATGGTGGGAGAACCGGAAGGGCCTCCATTGTTACGGGGATATTGTTTTTGATCGCGCTCTTTTTGTCACCGGTAGTTGCGGTGGTGGGTGCCGGGGTGCATGGTATTGATAGCCAGATTCTCTATCCTGTTACGGCCCCCGCGTTAATTATTGTTGGCTTCTTTATGATGGCTTCCATTAAACATATAGACTTTTCCAAGTACGAAGATGCCATACCCGCATTCCTGACAATGATCTTGATTCCATTGACCTATCAGATAAGCGCCGGAATAGGCATAGGGTTCATCTCCTTTATATTAATCAAGGTCGCGCGCGGAAAGTGGCGTGAAGTTCACCCGGTTCTATATCCGGTCGGTTTTCTCTTCGGGGTTTCATTTTTTATTTAAATTGCATTGTAAAGTCCATATTGTATGGTGAAGTTTAAAGGAATGTTAAATTGTTCCCTTAAATCGTTATAATTCCGATTAAATAGTTAGTACAATAATCTATAATCCGGCTCTCAATTTAACGGGCGAAGGCCAATGGATCAATTACCAGTACTTATTGTCGGGGCAGGGCCAACAGGCCTCGCTATGGCATGTAATTTGGTCCGTTACGGGGTCAAATTCAGAATAGTAGAGAGCGCAAGCACTCCATCCATTTATTCCCGGGCTATTGGCATACAACCTAGAACCCTTGAATATTTCCATGACCTTGGTGTTTCAGACCAGCTAATAGCGGAAGGTAGAAAGATATATGTAGTTAATGGATATGTTGAGGGAGAAAAGGCCTTTCAGCTTGTAACCCACACCTTGGAAAGGTTTAGTACCCAATTTCCTTTTTTGCTCTCGGTTCCGCAGTCAAAAACAGAAAAGATTCTGGAGGAGAAGCTCAATAGTTTCGGGATAAAGGTGGAACGCGGTGTTTCTTTTGAAACCGTTGAAGAGCGCGAGGGGCTGAAAGTAAGGCTTAGGTTATCTGATGGCAAGGAGGAGTTGATAGATCCAATCTACCTTATTGCATGTGACGGCGCCCACAGCCAGGTTAGAAAATCGCTCAATATTGAATTTAAGGGGCATCAAGATCCTCACCTCTTTTTATTGGCTGACCTCTCTCTGGACTGGAAATATTCGGATGACGCTGTACATTTTTTTCTAGGCAAGAAAGGAACATTTGGTTTCATTCCACTTCCCGGAAGTAAACTCTTCAGATTTGTCTCGCCACTTAATGTAAATGAATCGAACCTTGAGCCCTCATTCGATTTATTAAAGAGGGTTCTTAAGGAGAGAGGTTTCTGGGATAAAATAACCATCAACAACGTTGAGTGGCTTTCCCCCTTTACAGTTCAATATAGATCTACCCTATGCTTCAGAAACGGGAACATATTTTTTCTCGGTGATGCCGCCCATATTCATAGCCCCGTTGGAGGGCAGGGGATGAACCTCGGTATTCAGGACGCGGCAAACCTCTCCTGGAAACTAGCCATTGTTTTACAAAACTACGGCAGGAAGGAGCTTCTGGAGAGCTACAACTGGGAACGCAGACCCATTGCGCAAAAGGTCCTGCGTGGAACCGAGGTCGCGACAAATATTGTGGCAATAAAATTCATATTATTCAGGTGGTTTAGGAACGCGGCGTTGAGATTAATAGGAAAGTTTAGAGCGTTTAGCGTGGCAATCACGGGGCGGGTCAGCCAGCTTAAACATTCGTACCGGGAGAGCTACGTCTCTTATAATTATCAGATTCCGTTTATCAAGGGTTGGTACAGTTTTAGATCTGCGCCAATAGGTGGTGACAGGATGCCCGATACCGGTTCACTAAGACTAAAAAATGACGAGAAGATTTATTACCTTAACTCGATTTTAAAAGAGCCCACCCATCATTTATTGATTTTTCTCGGGCAGAATTTCATCGATGAGATTCCGGAAGAGTATTATCAATTGGTATCAAACCTGAAATACTATTACGGTACATTAATTATTCCACACCTTGTTGTTCCATTCGGGCAGTTCCCATTCCCGCACTCCTGGAAGCGATCCGTTATCTACGATCCAGAGCAGAGGATGCACATAAAATTCGGGGCATCAACCCCATGCCTTTACCTTATAAGGCCGGACAAGCACATCTCCTTCAGAAGTCATCCTGTTGATGAAGAGGCGCTCTTCAGATACCTGGATCAGATTTTTTATTAGAGATTCCTTCGGTCGCTCCGCTTCCTCGGAATGACGAAAGCGTCATTGCGAGCGCAGCGAAGCAATCTCTCCGTTATTGCGGTCAAGATTCCTTAATAATTCACTGCATTGGGGTCATGTTTTTGGACGAAGGGCTATTGGTGAGCGGTGTAGTACTTCCCGTAAACGAGTTAACTATGTGAACATCTGAATACCCTGACGAAAGTGGTATTACAAGGCCGTGGTACAGAATCTGGCTGCCATCACGTGTCCATGATCCACATATAAGAAGCTGGCCCGGTGTCCCTATAAGACGGGTTTGAGCAGAGCCATCATCCTGCATGGTAAAGATCTCAGTGTCTGGAGGACAGCCAAAAACTAATTGTCAA
>MGRR01000102.1:39686-42277 GCA_001798265.1 Deltaproteobacteria bacterium RIFCSPHIGHO2_12_FULL_43_9 | reverse complement strand
TTTTGGTCACTACAGCGGGGGGTGCTGGTTAATTGTTGTTTGTTTGAGCCATCCATATCCATTTTATAAATATATCTTCCGTTTTTATAGACTATTTTGCTTCCGTCGGGATTCCACCGGGGTTGCGATTGGCCAACAAGCGCGGATGGTGTTGTGAGATCAGTAATCACTCCACTTGCCAGATGCAGATGATGTACATTGTACCTATAAGGAGCTATTGCGATACGATCAGAAAAAAATGCTATATATTCTCCATTCGGACTCCATGATGGCCCATAATCGCTAAAACCATCATTAGTCAGTCGTGTCGGTACGCCGGAGGGTCCCGCATTCGCGGAGATCTTATAGAGCTCACATCCTTCACACACACCAAGGGATACACTACCCGTATCCCTATTGCTGACAAATACAATCTCAGACCCGTCCGGTGACCAAAAGGGATCAAACTCTGCGCTCTGATCACTCTGACCAAATCGGAATGGTCGCTCATTGGACCCATTCGTATCCATTAAATAAATTTCTGAGTTCCCATCACGCACGCTGGTAAAAAGAATTGGAAGATCGAAAATACAGTTCAAACTCCCTCTCCTTCCAACAACATGTTGTGCTATAAACAACGCATCGGACGCGGTCACACTTGCGGGCGGATAATATTGGTTGCCACGGATACCGGCAACGTTGCAGGCGCTAAACTCCGGCTCGGCAAGATTGTATAAACCAACAGCGTATCTTGCTGCCGCGTAAGCGTCTAAAATATCCACAAGACCATTACCATCACAGTCACCACACTGTAGTGGCATTCCCGGGGGCAGTGCGTAAGGTGTTTTGAAATGGGTGGAGATAATAATAGCCGCTAAAAACAACGCCAAAAGTCCCGCAAACAAAAGCCTTCGTGATCTACTCATAAAAATCTCCGCTTATCACAAATGTGTTTTTACATCCTGCCAACCCTATATCTTATCGGATGCGGGATGCAATTTGCTGAGACAAAAAACCAGCAAAACCCAGTGTGGTTCAGATGCTTAACAAAGATGTTGGAGCGGGAAACGGGTCTCGAACCCGCGACCTCAACCTTGGCAAGGTTGCGCTCTACCAACTGAGCTACTCCCGCGAAAAGAGATTCCTTCGCCTTCGGCTCGGAATGACGGGAAAGTCATTCCCGCGAAAGCAGTCATTCCCGCGAAAGCAGTTATTCCCGCGAAAGCAGTCATTCCCGCGAAAGCGGGAATCTGGATCCCCGTTTTCACGGGGATGACGAATTGCGGGGACGACAAAAAGGTCATTGCGAGTCTCCTCGTCATTGCGAGCGAAAAAAGCCTTCAGCCCCCAGGCAAAGCCGTCGGGGGGAAGCAATCTCGCGTTGAGATTCCTTCGCCTTTGGCTCGGAATGACGTAATAGATAGCTTGTGATGAAGGATTTCGCAAGAAAAAGCTGAGATTTAGATCCTTGTAAACATCCGGGTGATGGATGGAGAACCTGCCGGTGCGAATATTGCCCGCAAACCTGTTGGTATGACGGTGATTGTAGCTGTGCCCGTGATTTGAGGCTCCCCTCTGTTGTTATCAACTGTATACGGGCCCTCCCAAACATTTCTTCCAACACATGTTAGTTCACCACTCCCGGTATATTGGGTGGAGCTTGGTTCGTTTGTAGTTCTAAAGCTGATAGAAATATCACCAGTTGCCGCGCCTTGCGTGATCATCATCTCCCAAACACGCTCCCAGCTGTGTGTAAATGTTCCGATTGCAAGAGCTGTGTCACACAAGGGATCAGGGTCATCGGGGTCATCGGGATCATCGGGGTCATCGGGGTCATCAGGATCATCAGGGTCAGCGGGATTACCTGGGTCAGCGGGATTACCTGGGTCAGCGGGATTACCTGGGTCAGCGGGATTAGGGGGAAGTGGATTCGTTTGGTTTGTCTGCTTTATTTTAGGGGCCTTTCCACCCTTTTCCTTCTCGCTGCAACCCTGAGAAAAAGAGAGGAGTATTGAGAGGGATAAAAGCGATAATATATAGAATAATGGTTTTAGTCTCATAATTTACACCTTAATTAAGGTGATAGATTAAAACCCTTCTGGTCACCATTCCCTGAATCTGTACCGTGTCTACTGTCACTCCATCCCGCTTGAGAATGTCTGAAGTGGAGACTATTATTCCCGTGCGCTGCCCATCGTAGAAAAATGATATTGAGGCTGCTCTTCCGGAATCGGTTGTAGCCCAGTCAGCTCCCGCTCTTACGTCTAATGCTAAAGCATAGATAAGATCACCACTTTGAATTTCATTATGCCAGAGTGTGAAGTTTACAGGCTGATAGCTGTTCGTTATACAAACCGGGTTTGTTGGCGTGGCTGCTGCAAGGGCCTGTTCATTTATAAGTGAGGAGTTCTTTATATATATAGTAATGGGTGCGCCACCACCGCGTCGCGCAACCCGGGCCTCTAAATAATCACTTCCGTAGTATATGTGTGATGGTCCGTAAACATAGAAACTAAATCCCGAAATAATATCTGTTGATGATGCAAAGGTCTGGCCTTCGTACTCGCCTGCCGGACTCGTTGTTGCAAAGGTTCCTTCAACCAAGGATGGCA
>MGRR01000102.1:37839-39674 GCA_001798265.1 Deltaproteobacteria bacterium RIFCSPHIGHO2_12_FULL_43_9 | reverse complement strand
TCCGCCGGTTCCACCGGTAGTTCCGCCGGTTGTGGCTGGGGGATTTGTGGTTGCTGGTTGATCAATAACTGGTGGTTTTCCAGCGGCCTCATCGTCGGCGCATCCCGTGGTGAAGAGGGATACGCAAAAAACGGAGAGTATGAGTGTGATCGCCTTTATTTTCATAATCGAACCATCGTTAATTTGGTATTACTGATATAAGTACGCTAACAAATGCTGAGTGTTGTCCGTCTGAGACCTCTGAATTATCCAGCGAGAAGTGCAATTTGTCTCTGTCCCAGTAAACAAACGCTTTTACCTGACTTGAATTTATTTCACTCGAAAAATTGTTAATACCCACATGAAATTGGTCTTTCTCTGTTAGTGGGGGCCTATGCGCCGTAACTGTTCCGGTTAAGCAAAATGGCGCTGCCGTGTTTATGAAATTCTCGAACCTTGAGGCTTTCAGCATTAAAGTGGCGGCCCCTTCAAAGGCCTGTATTACACCTTCACTAGCAAAAAGCTGCATCGTAGGGTATCCGCCATAAAAGTTCGCGACTGGGTTTGCGCTGGAGAATTGTATTCTTTCTCCACTCACGGTTGCAATATATGGTGCGGAGAAAATAGGCTGACATACTGAGATGGGTACCTCTTTTAGTCCGCCACCCCCGCCGCCACCACCACCTCCGGTTGAGTTGGTTTGGGATACGTTACCTAGGCAGAGCGTGTCTTCGGAGTCGCAGCTTGAGCATCCTGTGATCGCAATGGATACGGCAGAAATGATGGCTAATAGCAGAATAGATTTTAAGGTTTCCATAATAACACACCTGAGTGATCAAAAATTTATACAGCAATTACGTACCCTTCACTTTATTCGATTAATTAACGAGCAAAGTGTGTGCCATGTTTTTGAGCGTAAACACTTGATTTTTCGTGCCTAAAATATGCCTAAACTGTTGATCTTTTTGCCGGTGCAATTCAATTGACGTTTTTCTTGAAAATAGGGGGATTTGGGGTTAAGTCATCCATTGTTATTGAGGGTGAGTGGACATCATTAATATTGACCACTTGAAGGCGTGCATGGTTAAGTAGGAAAAAATCGGAGGAAGGTATGGCAAAGAAAAAGAGGCAAAAATCCAAAAAGAAGCCAAAAGTAAAAAAGGTTAAAAAGGTTAAAAAGGCCAAGAGGCGGATTGTTAAGAAGGCAAAATCTAAGGTAAAGAAGAAGGTTAGTAAAAAGAAAAAGGTAAAAAGGGTTGTTAAGACGCCTAAAAAATCTGTCGCGAAAAAGTCAAGTCCAGTAAAGCCAGCCGTTTCCGGTGCTACGTCTACGTGGAAAACACCGGCATGGGGCGAGACAGAGGTTGGATTGATTGAACATTTCTTTGGTGAAATAAATGTTGCGGCAATTAAATTGCGAAAGCCTCTGAAGGTTGGAGATAAAATCCATATCAAGGGGCATACAACAGATTTTTCGCAGACGGTTGACTCGATGCAGATTGAGCATCAATCCGTGACCGACGCGCCTTCGGGTTCTGATATAGGTATCAAGGTTACAGATAGAGTCAGGGAACACGATATTGTCTATAAGGTTGACTAGATTATGAAGAAAATCGCATTAAAATATGGTAAAAGAACACCATTCGCGAAGATGGAAGGGCATTTTCAGGAGCTAAGTGTCATCGATCTTTCATATAAGTTGGTGGATGGGATAGTTGAGGGTTTAGACTTTGAACCATTTTACATTAAACATCTTATATGGGGGATGGTTGTTCCAGATCCAGATATCTATTCCATAGGGAGAGAGGCTGTCCTTGCCTCAAAGCTTCCAAACGAGACGGAGGCCTACAGTTTGT
>MGRR01000102.1:31626-37802 GCA_001798265.1 Deltaproteobacteria bacterium RIFCSPHIGHO2_12_FULL_43_9 | reverse complement strand
TGGTGGTGTGGAATCCTTTAGCACGGTTCGCCCGACATTCTCGCCTGCCGGTGCTGCAGCGCTGAGAAAATTTTTTGGCAAGGGACCGATTACAAAAAGATTAGGTGCTTTATTGGCTGCCGGCCCGAAAAAATTAATGCCAAGGGCCCCATCAGCAAGAGAGTATTCCACGGGGCTCACCATGGGTGAGCATTGTGAGTTGATGGTAAAGGAGTTTAAGGTTACACGTGCGGAACAGGATGAGCTGGCCTTCAGGAGCCATAAAAGGGCTGGAGCCGCGAGGGGGGCACAATCCTCTCTTATATTTCCTATTGCGGGTCTTAATAAAGATGCGTTGATCAGGGATAATACTACAATTGAGAAGATGGCTTCGCTGCAACCGGTGTTCGATAAATCCGAGCATGGAACCCTGACCGCTGCGAATTCATCTCCATACACCGATGGTGCGTCCGGTATGTTTGTTATTTCTCCGGCTCTGGAGAATAAAATAAAAGCTGATGGGTATCTTGTGGACTTTGAATTTGTTGCTGTTCACCCAGATCTTGGTCTTTTGATGGGTCCATCAAAGGGGATGTTAATTCTTCTTGAGCGAAATAAACTTAGATGGAGTGATTTTGATTATATAGAGATCCATGAGGCATTCGCTGGTGAGGTGGTTTGTAATATTAAGGCCATGAATGATCGGGGGTACTGTATCCGGAATTTTGGAATAGACTACGATCCGGGTCATCTTGATGTTGAGACGGTGAATCCATGGGGTGGATCGATTGCGTACGGTCATCCATTCGGGGCAACCGGTGTGCGAATGATGATGCAAGGGTTAAGGTATCTGGAGGTTAATAAGAAGAAGCGGGGTATCATCGGGATATGTGCCGCCGGCGCTCTGGCAGGGGCCGCGATTTTTGAAAGGTAATCCAATAAAATCTAATAGAGCGTTTCATAAATTTTGGTGTGTCATCCCGGCGGAAGCCGGGATCCATAAAACGCGTACTGGATTCCAGCTTCCGCCGGAATGACACAAGGGATTCATATACGCAAAATTTATGAAACACTCTACTAAATTTTTTTTCTGGGGAGCAATTGTTGTTATTGCAGCCGTTGCCCTTGTTTTAACCCTTTTTCAACCACCCTCAGGGATTTACGCACCTCCGGCAGATAACATAACCAAGGATAAATGGCTTGAGGTCGTCGCAAGGAGCAGAAGCGCTACGGCAGGACAGCTTTTTGCAATACCGAATAGGAACGTTTTAATTGAGGAGCCGTGGCTTTTCGAGGAAAATATCAGCCACTTTTATAAACAGGATCTCGAAAGATACCTTAAAGAATATGGGACGACTTTAGATGAACTAAAATCGAGATTGGGTTCCAGGTTTATCGACAAAGGGGATGTAGTAGAGGTTATAGTTGGGAAGACCATTCATCGCTATCCCCACGACTATGATATAAACATTCCACTAATCTTTTATGGTCCCGGCTATATTGTAAGGGGGAAATTTGAAAAATTTGTCACACATCAACACATTGTTCCCACATTGGCCGCTGCCACAGGTGGTCCGATGCCAATCGGCGCCCGCGGAGAGCCATTAAGAGAGATTTTTACAAAAGAGGCGAGGACCCGGTATCCCAAGGCAATTGTTTTAATCTCAATAGACATGGGTGGGGACCAATATTTCTGGGCCCATCCTGATGCCACGCCGAATATAGATTTTATCAGAGGCAATGGCGCCGATTTTTTAAACGCGCAAGTTTCCCATCTAGATGTCGAAACCGGGCCCGGGCATGCCGCGATAGGGACCGGGAGCTACCCGGCGAATTCAGATATTTATGGGAATTATGTCTGGAGGGAGGCGGAGCATGAAGCATCAGCTATCTATTCAAAAGAAAACGATTCATCTGATCCATCTGATTTAAAGGTCTCAACATTCGCTGATGTTTTTGACAGGGCATTGAAAAATAAACCCGTGGTTGTTTCATATTGTTTCGCAGCCCGTGCTGCTATTGGAATGGCCGGGCATGGAGCACAAACCGAAGGTGGAGACAAGGATCTTGTCCTCTGGCTTGCGAATAAAACCTTCAACCCGACGACAAATCAGGAATACTATGCCGAGCTTACGCCGGAGATTGTATCGTTGAGTGCGGTCAGGAATTTCATCAAAGAATATCCATCAGGGCACTGGATGGGACATGCCATGATGCAAAGCGACGGTGAATTTAATAAGTACAACATTCTATCGTCTCCGGCGCAGGTAAGATTTGATGGAAATCTGGTTCTGTCACTTCTAGATTCGCAACAGATTGGAAAAGATAACGTGACAGATCTGGTCTTTATCACATTTAAAGCAACCGATTATGCTGGGCATGAGTTTGGCTGGGAGAGTATAGAGGCGAAAGAGGCATTCAGGGAGACAGATGAACAGATTGGAAGAATAAAGAATTGGCTTGGAAAGAATAGCCCTGATGAATTTATTTTAATAATTACCGCAGATCATGGCGCTGCGCCACTGCCGGAATTCACAAATGGAACAAGGGTGGATATTTATAAATTCGCGGATGAGATAAATAAAAGATTTGATCCTTCGGGGGGGCGCATACTTCTTTTCGCCGCCGGAAACAGCTACCTCTTCGACGAAGAGAAGATGAAAAAACTCAATGTAACCTTTGAGGGTATTAAAGAACACTTCTTACAATACACAAAAGATGGAAAAAAGATCTTTGATTCCGTATATCTTCTGCCAGAGATTGAGGCGGAACAGAAAAGATTGTTGAAGCGAAGATAAGTCGTCATTGCCAAGATCATCGTCATTGCGAGGAGGACTGCATGAGATCCTTCACTGCGTTCAGGACAGGCTCCGCAATCTCTTGCGCAGAGATTCCTTCGGTCGCGCAGCCTGTCCTGAGCGAACGCGAAGGGCTCCCTCGGAATGACGTGGGAGATCCTTCGCCTTCGGCTCAGGATGACGAATTTTTTGCTCAGGATGACGAATTTTTTGCTCAGGATGACGAATTTTTTGCTCAGGATGATGGCAGCAAGGTTCCACTAAATTCCAGAAAGACCGCGGCTTTGTGCCAATCTTTGTCACATATGCTGTAAAAAAGTGTCCATTTAATAATTGCCACCAACGTAACCGCCTGAAACTACTGGCCTATTTTTGCCGATAAATGGCATCCGGTTTGCAAATACCTAAAATCAGTTGCATTTACAAAGAGAGAGTAGAACTGGTTTGGGAAGCTTAGCAATGAAGCAACGTTTGTTTACTTTCTTAGTTGTGGCCCTTACGCCGTTTTGTGCCTTTGGTGAGGATGAATTTCCTTCATCTGCCAGGGCATATCTAGATTTGTCTACAAAAGAAATCCCCGGTCAATATGATGTCAATGTATTAAAAAGTGATTTTGCATCTTTGATATCCCAAATTGAAAATAGTGATTATGATAATGCGAAATTATCCCTAGCTGCTTTGCTGAGAAAGAATGATTTTGAATACACCGAGAGATATAAGAAATATATTGGTGCGAATCAGAACAATAATCTTCAGGACTCAGTACATGGTTTTGTTACAAGCATATCATTTGCTGCTTCTAAGGCGACATTTGAGCTGGCATCAATTGTCGCGGGGGGTGTGGTTCACTTTTATCCGGATTTTGCAGTGGCGATTTCAGGTGGTGAAGAAGATAATTATCTCTTTGAGAGGCTGCTAAAACTAGCCCTTTATAATGCCATTCAAAGCGAAGAGAATTTTAACAATATAGGGATCTCCCTAATGAAGATTATGGAGTCGAGATTCTCTGCTGCGGGTTATAATGTTTTGTCTCAGTGGAGCTGGCTCAGGGATAATAATTATATGTTTGGTTACACCAGGGGGTATTTCTATCTGGTTGATATCTCCAAATATGAAGTGAAAGAATTCCCGGAAGATTATGTTGGTTGTTATGAGGAATTCCGTCTCTGGAAATGGGGCAGATTCGATTATCCCCAAAGGATAAAAGAGTTAAGAAACCGTTATCAGAACTATAGTGGGGCAGTCGGGTCAATAGATACAATAGAAAGACTAGTTGCGGATAATCAATTGGAGGCGCTAAAAGAATTGGAGCCTGAATTTAATAATAGATTTTATTCTTCGTGGCATACGGATGACAAGGATTCTGCCCTGAGAGAGATTGTAGACAATGTAGAAAAGATCCATCAAATGGGGATACCTTTTGATCTAAGATTCATAGCCCCAGCCCCTATTCTGGGGTGTGAAGTAAATCCAGTTGAAGTGGTAGAACCCGCTAAAAAATAACCCGACACCCTATCTAAAATAAGCAAATTTTAAATTGTCTTAGTGCATCGAGCTGTGCTAAAAATTGTTCTCTACACAAGGAGGGAACAATGGAACCAGGGAAGACGTTTAAGTTTAGTACCGATCGGGATGACATTGGAGTCCTCGTTTTTGATTTGGAGGGGGAGAAGGTAAATAAGATCTCCCGCGCAATTGGAGAGGGATTCTCTACTGTTTTAAAAGAGCTCTCCGGTAATAAAAAGCTCAAAGGTCTGGTATTGATAAGCGGGAAACCAGATATCTTTATAGCCGGGGCTGATATAAATGAGTTTACACAGATAAAGAATAAGGATGAGGCATTTCAGTTATCATCCAATGCCCAAAAATTGGCTGACCAGTTGGAGGATTTACCATTCCCAACCGTGGCTGCAATCAATGGTGCCTGTCTCGGTGGTGGGCTCGAGATTGCCCTTGCCTGTAAATATCGGGTTGCGACCGATGACCGTAAAACAACCATCGGTTTCCCGGAGGTAATGCTTGGAATTATCCCCGGGATGGGGGGATGCGTAAGGGCTCCGAAGCTGTTGGGGATAGAGAGGGCGTTTGATTTAATTTTGGCTGCCAAGCAGGTTGATGGTGTCAAGGCTAAAAGGATTGGGCTGGTTAATGATGTTGTTTCAAAAGAGAAACTTCTGGATACGGCAAAATGGCTTCTGAAAAAACCTCCAAAAATAGCTTCTAAATTTAATATTAAAGAGCTCATACTCGAAAAAAATGTTCTAGGTAGGCAGGTTTTAGCAGGTTTCGCGAAGAAGGCGGTTTTGGCAAAGAGTGGTGGTCACTATCCGGCACCTCTTAAGGCAATAGATGTTGTAATCACCGCGTTTGGAAAACCACGCAGTGAGGCAATGAGGATTGAGGCCGAAGGTTTTGCCGAGATGGCCGTAACAGATGTTTCCAAAAATCTTGTCCGTCTCTTCTTTTTGCAGGAGGAAGCGAAAAGGGAGCGGGGAGAAAATAAGGATGTGCGCACCCGTGACATTATGAGCGCGGCGGTTCTTGGCGCGGGCGTAATGGGGGGTGGAATATCATATCTAATGACGGCAAGAGATGTTGAGGTGAGACTTCGTGATATCAGTGAAAAGGCGCTTGATCACGCGAACGAGCACGCAAAGTCGCTCTTTGAAAAAAGGGTCGAGAAAAAGCAGATGAGAAGTGATGATGTGGCGAAAAAACTCCGCCATCTGCATCTGACCACCGCTTATGATGGGTTTGAAAAGGTAGAGCTGGTAATAGAGGCTGTTCCTGAAAGCATGAAGATAAAGGAGGCCGTTTATAAAGAGGTTTGCGCCAAGGTTAGTGACAATACGATAATCGCGACCAATACATCTACATTTTCCCTTGCGATGTTAAAGCCTTTTGTTACACATCCTGAAAGATTCGTTGGAATGCACTTTTTTAATCCGGTTCATAAACTTCCACTTCTTGAGGTTGTCAGGATGAAGGATAGTGATCCAGAGGTTGTCGCGACTGCGCTGAAGTTTGGTCAGAGGGTAGGGAAGGTGACTCTTCTTTGTAACGATGGTCCCGGATTCGTCGCGAACAGACTGATTGGCCCATATCTGATAGAAGGGACATGGTTGCTGGTAGAGGGGGTTTCGGTTGAAGAGATAGATAAACCCGCGGTGAGATTTGGTTATCCAAGTGGCCCACTCAGAACAATGGACGAGGTTGGATTCGATACCGGAGTTCACGTAGTAAACTCGTTTTACAAGACCTTTGGCGAAAGGATGAAGCCTGCCCCCGTCATTGAATACATTATGAAGAGCGGGAGGCTGGGTCACAAAAATAATAAAGGCATATATCTCTATTCCGGAAAGCATCCAGGAAAGGATGTGGATCAGACAATCTATGATG
>MGRR01000102.1:30307-31613 GCA_001798265.1 Deltaproteobacteria bacterium RIFCSPHIGHO2_12_FULL_43_9 | reverse complement strand
ATTGTCAGGTGAACGAAGCATCGAGATTAATCGAAGAGGGTGTTGCCCGCAGACCACGGGATGTCGATGTGGCTAGCATCTGGGGACTCGGTTTCCCACCATTCAGGGGAGGCATCCTCTCATACGCGAATTCAGTTGGTATAAGAAATATCGTCGATGATTTGAAGAGATTTGCAGAAAAGTATGGCGTGCGATTCTCACCCGCGGCATCGCTTGCGGCGATGGCGGAGAAGAACCAAAAATTCGCAGTCGGATTTGCGTCCTCCTGAGCACTTCCGTCGTCCTGAGCGCCCACGTCATCCTGAGCCAGCCTGTCGGAGTATTACGCGTCATTCTGAGCCGAAGGCGAAGAATCTCTTCTTTTCTAGCGTGAGAGATCCTTCGGCTTCGCCTCAGGATGACGAGGAAAGAGAATACTCCGACAGGCTGGAGCAAAGCGAAGGATCTCTTCGTCATTGCGAGGGGCCACTGTCATTCCCGCGAAAGCGGGAATCTAGATCCCGGCTTTCGCCGGGATGACAAATATAAGGAAGGCCAGACTTTTAATACATTTAATCCACTTATGACAAAAAAAGATATATGGCTAAAACGCCAATAATTACAAGCGGTTTTACAATAAAGTTTATGATTTCTTAAGTGTCCAAAGGCAAGTGTTACACCATCAAATATAAAGTTAAATTAAAGTATATACTAATGTATCTACATGGTATATACTTGATGAATGGAGGTTTAGGCTATGAAATCCAAGCTTCAAAAATGGGGGAATAGTCTCGCAATTCGTATTCCCAAAACATTATCTGAAGAGATAAATGTAGGAAGAGGCTCTGAGGTTAAGTTAGAAGTAGTTGATAAGAAGATCATCATTGAGGTTGTCAAAGAGACTACCTATACTCTTCAAAACCTGCTGGATTGTGTTAATAAAGATAATATTCATAGTGAGATAGAAACTGGTAAACCAAAAGGTAAAGAACTATGGTAGGGTTTTGATTTAAGGTAGATTTATGGTGAGTAGTTACATACCTAAGAGAGGTGATATTATTTGGCTCAATTTTTCACCTCAAGCCGGACATGAACAATCTGGAAAACGACCCGCAATCGTACTATCTCCGGAATCTTACAATGAAAAGGTAGGATTGATTTTAGCAAGTCCAATTACATCTCAAATTAAAGGTTATCCTTTTGAAGTTGAGCTTTCAAATCAGTGTAAAATTAAAGGTGTAATTCTTTCAGATCATGTTAAAAATCTGGATTGGAAAGTTAGAAACGCAAAATTTATAGAAACAGCTCCAGAAGAAATAATTGTTCA
>MGRR01000102.1:28821-30299 GCA_001798265.1 Deltaproteobacteria bacterium RIFCSPHIGHO2_12_FULL_43_9 | reverse complement strand
CTAAATTAAAGCTCGGGAAAAAAGCCTGGTTCATAGGAGGGTTTGATTAATCTTGCAGGTAATCTAGCAATTCCCTGGGGAGGTCCTCTGATTTGAGTGCTGAGCTCAGACTGAGCGTGACCAGTTTCGTAAATGGATTGTTGTTTGTGTTTTGGGGTTGAAGATAGAATTCAACGGCTCTGGTTTCCGTATCACTATCAAGCAGGTTATTTACAGCGTCGGCAATTTTTCCTCTCCCCCTGTATGTTTCAAGTAAGATGAATGGCAGATCAAGCCTTCTATTTGTAAATAAAAACGCGCTCTCTTCTTCACCCTTATTATTCGATAATTTTTCCTTTGCCTGGCTTGCCTGCGCCAAGGGTTTATGGCCGTTTGGCAAAGGTTTTCCCTTCAGTCGGGTTTTTACGACTAACATCTCCTGGTCTGGATGAAATGAGAATGAGGGGTTGGTTCCACCCAGAAATTTAGCCCCATCCTCGTCAATAAAATATTCCCTGGAGATAGCATATGTTGCCAGATCCTTAACAGTGGATGGATCTGCCTTGTCAACGACCTTGAAGCAATAAGAATCCTGATCCGGGCAGGTTACCTCTTCCAGATAGTTTGTGCTTTGTGGCTCCGAGGGTAGATTACTCTTTTTGGGGCTTTTTTCAGGACACCCGGTCAATATCAAGGTGGCAAAAAGTAGAACAATTACCTTATGAGGTCTCATATATGAATTGAGTAACATATTAGCGCTTATTTAAGCAATTTCTTCCGGAATGCGAAAACGGCGATATAGAAGCAAATAAGTGAAAAGAGCGTAAGCCAGATTACTGAAAAGAGAATATTTAAGCTGAAAATTCCTTGATAGAGCTCCCGGGATATCAAAACCGCATGATAGAGTGGTGTAAACCACGCGATTTTACTTGCCCACTCTGGCAACTGGTTGAGGGGGAAGAAGATGCCGGAGAGGAGAAACATCGGTGTTATTCCTATAGTGAAGTAGTAAGAGAAGAAGCTGTAGTTTTTTGCAATGGCCGCCCCTATTAGCGAGAGGGATGAGAATGCGACACCGGTTAAGAATCCGAGTGGAATAATCAAGATTGCAAGTGGGGTGTGAATGAGTCCAAAAAGTGTAAAAATTACCCCGATGATTGTTGCGGATAACAGTCCATGGGTCCCGGCGTAGACCACCTCTGCTGCAATGATTTCATCAAGCTGGATTGGCGTGCACAGTATCCCGTCGAAAGTCTTTTGCTCATGATATCTCGTGAATGTTCCAAATGTTGAGTCGAAAGAGGCGGCATACATGGAGGATGACATCCAGATGCCAGCTGCCAGATATTCAATATAGGGTATGCCATTCACAACACCGATGTAGTGTGCCATTCCAAGGCCGAGTGAGAATAGATAGAGGATTGCTTCGCCGACGGTTCCAACCAGGGATGAAAAGAAGTAGTTCCTCCACCATGTGAGTAGGTGTCTGTAAAGAACCC
>MGRR01000102.1:26219-28813 GCA_001798265.1 Deltaproteobacteria bacterium RIFCSPHIGHO2_12_FULL_43_9 | reverse complement strand
TTGTTTGGGGATTTGTCTGGCTTTTCATTCTCTTAATTCCCTGCCGGTTAGTTTCAGGAACACATCCTCGAGGGAGGCCTGCCTGTGCGTGAATTCATAACTGTTCTTTTCAATAAGCTTTTGAATAAGCCTTGATGAATCTTTTGGATATAATAGGATGTTCTCCCCGACAACCTCGAAGTTACTTATAATATCATTAGCAAGCTGAAGTAGTGGCTCCCTCTTTTTTCCGTACATCTTTACCTCAATTACATCCTTGCCGACATGACGGGATATTAAATCCTTTGGCGAACCCTCCTCCAAAATCTTGCCTTGATCCATGATTACAAGCTTGTCGCATAGGCGGGATGCCTCTTCCATATAATGTGTTGTTAAAACCATTGTGGTCCCACTTCTCTTTAGGTGCTCAAGCTTCTGCCATATCAAATGTCTTGCCTGTGGATCGAGCCCCGTGGTTGGTTCGTCAAGTATCAGGACCTTTGGTGAATTTATGAGAGCCCTGGCCAGCAGCAATCTTCTTTGCATGCCGCCACTTAAGGACTGAATGACGCTTTTTCTTCTGTCATTTAATTGCATCAGGTTCAGCAATTCAGTGATCCTCTCTTTTAATATTTTTCTCTTAATTCCGAAATAGCCGCCATACACGAGCAGATTTTCGTATACGGAGATATCGGGATCAAGGTTTTCATCCTGCGGGGATACGCCTAAATTTTGTTTTATTTTTCTCGGGTTCTTTTTCGCGTCCAGCCCAAGGACAAAAAGCTCTCCATCTGTAATCTGCACCGCACAGTAGATCATGGCCATTGTGGTTGTTTTTCCCGCCCCGTTTGGACCCAGAAAACCAAAACAGCTTCCGGAGGTAATTTCGAAATCAATCCCTTTAACAGCCTCAAATGTGGCATATTTTTTATGTAGATTGCTTGCTTTTACAACAATGTTATCCATTAACAGATCCTAACCCTCATGTATTACATCATCCACTCCGGATTTTGCACAGATTTTACATTACAGTGCAAGCTGAAATGAATTTTTGGTAGCCAGTAGTAGAAGAATACGTTATTAATTGCTTAATGTTGTTTGTTTGTCCACCCTTAGGCAAGAGGTGTCGTATGTTGAGGAGATATTTTGTTCTAATATTGTTGTCCCTGCTCTATCTTCCGTCTGTTTCGTCTGCCGCCATAAATTTCAATGATCAGATCTGGCAGGATATATCTGCCCGCTCACGTGGTGAGACTATTCTGTTGCCGATGGCCATGGAGTCATTCAGTAGTTTTATGAATGGCATTGAGCCACGGAATGGTGTTGAAGCGGTATTCTTGAGGTTTTTTAATGAGCATCCGCAATATATTGAAAGTATTAAAAGGGCCTATGCCGCTCTGGGTAATTTAGGGGCAGTTGAGAGGGAGAACCTCGGCGCTTTCCGATCGGTTACAAACTCCGCATTTTCGATTCCGCTGATAAAGGGTATTGCCGCAACAAACACGGAAATATCTTTTGGGGAGTTAATGTTTTTTCAAAGCAGTGCAGCACTCTTTAACGATCCAGTTGCGTTGCATCTCTACCGGATTGATGTGATTGAAGACTTTGACGATACCATGAATGATTCACTCTATCTCTATTATGTTATGACAGATGGAACCGTGACATGGGGGAATGTGACCGACATCTATCCGTCGATTGATGAGGGGCAGAGCGTGATGCTCTCGGCAAATGACAGGGTGGTCTATCCGCCGAGGGGAATCGCTTCAAAGATTCCACATAGGCATCTGATTGTTGATTACGGAATTATGGAGTCAGACGGAGATGATATTGTGGCAATGCAAAAACTCTCCAGGGATCTGGTAACGATGGCCGCGGAGGTATTGAAATTAATCTACCCGGAAACATCGCCTTTAACCGACGTTTTAGCACGAGAGACACAGACGCTGATTGCCACAATTTTGGCTCTTAATTCCGATGACAGGATAGCCGTGGGGACGGTAAATCTGACAACTGAGGGTATAAGCTCTCTTTTAAACGGGGTTACAAGCACGGAGTTCACCAGGGAGCACAGTGGAAAACATTTTGAGTTTCCTTTCAAATCCAAGTGGCATTACAGATTGGGATTTCGCTTGATTAAAGGATAGTAATTTATTTTATTACAGGGCTGTGTGAGCAGCCCTGTAATAGGCTCTTTTAAATTGACACCCCTCTTTTCAGTCTGGTAGACCTTTGTAATTAATCATCTTTTTACATGTCTACTGTATGGGAGGTCCCTGTGGCTATTAAATCTATAGGTGTAGTTGGTGCCGGTCAGATGGGGAGTGGGATAGCGCAGGTCGCAGCAGCGGTCGGATATAAGGTATTTTTATATGACATCGATCAGGGCGTTTTAGCCTGCCAGGTGGCCGGAATAAAGAATAGACTGGAAAAGGCTGTTTCCAAAGGAAAGTTGGAAGCTGCCGAGGTTGGCAAAATAATTGGAAGAATTACGACCGTAACGGCCCTTGCCCAAATTAAAGATGCTGATTTTGTTATAGAGGCTGCGACAGAGAATCCGAAAATAAAAGAGGAGATTTTTAAGAGCCTCGACGAGGTATGTCGCGCTGAAACTA
>MGRR01000102.1:16687-26210 GCA_001798265.1 Deltaproteobacteria bacterium RIFCSPHIGHO2_12_FULL_43_9 | reverse complement strand
CCAATACAAGCTCCATTTCAATTACAAAGATTGCCGGCTGGACCGGCAGAGCGGACAGGGTTATCGGGATGCATTTTATGAACCCGGTGCCGGTTATGACCCTTATTGAGGGAATAAGGGGGCTTGGAACGTCCGATGCCACGGTTGACGCGATGAAAGAGGTTGCCGAAAAGCTGGGGAAAACCGTTGTCATGGCGAAGGATTCTCCTGGCTTTGTTGTAAACAGGATTTTGATGCCGATGGTCAATGAGGCAATATTTGCTCTTCAGGAGGGTCTTGCTTCAGTGGAAGATATTGATCAGGCCATGAAGTTGGGGACAAACCAGCCGATGGGTCCATTAACATTGGCAGATTTTGTCGGGCTGGATACCTGTCTTGCCATTCAGGAGGTGCTGCACAGAGAGTTTGGTGACGATAAATATCGTCCTGCTCCACTTTTGAGAAAATATGTTGATGCCGGGTGGTTGGGCAGGAAAAGTGGAAGAGGATTTTATCGATATGACAAATAGTGAAGAGTATTCCATGGGATTTGTGAAGTTTGTCGAGGATCAAGGGATAGGCTGGTTAACGATCTGCCGGAGTGATGTTTTAAACGCCCTAAATCAGGATGTATTGGAAGAGCTTGGTTCAATTCTCAATAAGCTTCAAACTGAGAAGACCTTAAGGGTTTTGGTTATAACCGGTGATGGTACAAAGGCTTTTGTCGCGGGGGCTGATATAGCGGCGATGAAGTCGATGACGCCGAACAAGGCGTTGGAATTCGCAACGCTCGGTCAAACCGTATTCTCCAAAATAGATCATTTTCCTGCTCCGGTAATAGCGGCTGTTAACGGATTCGCGCTTGGTGGTGGACTGGAGCTGGCGCTTGCCTGTGATTTTATTGTTGCCTCCGAGAACGCGAGGTTTGGTCAGCCCGAGGTTAAACTTGGATTAATTCCGGGGTTTGGCGGAACACAAAGATTAATGCGTGAGATCGGGATGAGAAAGGCAAAGGAGCTCATCTTTTCAGGAAGAATGATTGATGCGAAAGAGGCATTGCGAATAGGGCTGGTAAACAGGGTTGTTTCACCGGAATCCTTTCAATCGACAGTGAATGAAATCGCGAAAGAGATTTCCAGTCAGGGGCCTTTCGCTGTTTCTATAGCTAAAAAGACGATGAATGATGGTCTGAATACAGACCTGGAGTCGGCATTATTAATCGAACGTCAGTCATTCGCGCTATGTTTCGATACACATGATCAGAAGGAGGGATGTAGCGCATTTATAGAGAAGAGAAGATCAACTTTTACGGGGCACTAGATGCTAGATAATTTATTTCTACAGGAAGAACATAAATTAATCCGTGATACCGCGAGAAAATTTGCCCAGACAAGGATTGTGCCTGAAGCATCGGAACTCGATAAAAACCATCGATTTCCGAAGGAAATAATCTCTGAAATGGGGAAACTTGGCTTGATGGGTGTGGCGATACCGCAGGAATTTGGTGGCGCTGGTATGGATGTCTTAAGTTACTATCTGGCATTGGAAGAGATATCGGTCGCGTGTGCGAGCACCGGTGTTATCATGTCGGTAAATAATTCACTCTCATGTGATCCAATCCTGAAATTTGGGACTGATGCGCAAAAAAAGGAGTTTCTGGTCCCGATGGCCAGCGGAAAGGTACTAGGTTGTTTCTGTTTAACCGAACCACAGGCGGGTTCTGATCCGGCTGGTATGAAAACAACAGCTGTACGCGAGAAGGATTATTATATTTTAAACGGTACGAAAAACTTTATTACCAATGGAGCGGAGGCGAGATTCGCGATTACCTTCGCGATCACCGATAAGGCAAAGGGGCATAAGGGCATAACCGCGTTTGTAGTTGATACCAAGTCCACCGGTTTCCGTGTTGGAAAATTGGAAGAGAAACTGGGTATACGTGCCTCCAGCACCGCCGAGATACATTTTCAAAACTGCAGGGTACCCGTTTCTCAAAGATTGGGGGAAGAGGGGGATGGATTCAAGATCGCGATGATGACCCTTGATAGCGGCAGAATTGGGATAGCCGCCCAGGCGATTGGAATCTCCCGTGCCGCCTACGAGAGGGCTGTTTCATACGCGAAGGAGAGAGAGCAGTTTGGATCACCGATTGCGCAGTTTCAGGCGATTCAATTTATGATCGCGGATATGGCGACAAAGATCGACGCTGCAAGACTACTTGCGGTGAGAGCGGCAATGAAAAAGGACAGAAAAGAGAGATTTTCAAAAGAGGCCGCGATGGCAAAGCTTTTTGCTTCGGAAACCGCCATGTGGGTTACCTCAAAGGCGATCCAGATTCATGGGGGTTATGGTTACTGTAATGAATATCAGGTTGAGCGTCATTACCGAGATGCGAAAATAACCGAGATATACGAAGGTACTTCGGAAATCCAGCGACTCGTAATCGCAAGTCATGAATTAAAAGAGTAAAATAAATAATGGATATAAAATCCCAGTTTACCACTATCTCCGACCTCCCTATAAATGAGCTCTATACCCCGGATGATTTACCGAAAGATGCGTATAAAAAAGAGATCGGACTTCCCGGTAAATATCCATTTACCAGAGGGATACATCCAAACATGTATCGTGGCAGAACATGGACTAAGAGGATGTTTGCCGGATTCGGAACCCCTGAGGAAACAAATAAGCGCTTTAAATACCTGCTTGAACATGGTCAAACCGGTTTAAGCGTTGCATTTCATTTTCCTACACTTATGGGATGGGATTCGGATTCCCCACGCGCACGAGGGGAGGTTGGCAAATGCGGCGTTGCCATCGATTCACTAAGGGACATGGAGGTTCTTTTCGACGGAATTCCGCTCGATAAGGTTACAACCTCAATGACAATCAATTCCCCTGCCGCGATTCTGCTGGCAATGTATCTGGCGGTTGCTGAAAAGCAGGGAATCTCATTTGATAAAGTGGGTGGAACGATTCAGAACGACATTCTGAAGGAATATATTGCGCAAAAGACATATATATTCCCACCGAAACCCTCAATGCGTCTTATTACCGATGTGCTGGATTATTGCACGAAGAGTGTTCCAAGGTGGAACACGATTTCAATAAGTGGTTATCACATTAGAGAGGCTGGATCGACGGCCATACAGGAGCTTGCCTTCACAATCGCAGATGGGATCGCGTACGTTCAGGCCGGTCTCGATGTTGGTCTCGATGTAGATTCATTTGCCCCGAGGCTCTCCTTCTTCTGGGATATTCATAATGATTTCTTCGAAGAGGTTGCGAAACTCAGAGCCGCCAGAAGAATGTGGGCAAGGATTATGAAAGAGAGGTTTAAGGCCAAAGATGTTCGCTCACAGATGATGAGATTTCACAGTCAGACCGCCGGCTGTTCTTTAACAGCCCAACAACCGGTTAATAATGTAGTTCGGACAACCATCCAGGCGATGGCAGCAGTGCTTGGCGGAACACAATCGCTTCATACCAACTCACTTGATGAGACATATGCCCTTCCGACTGAAGAGTCGGTTAGAATTGCCCTCAGAACGCAGCAGATTATAGAGGAGGAGAGTGGGGTTACTAATACAGTTGATCCACTTGGTGGTTCATACTTCGTCGAAGCGCTTACAGATAAACTGGAAGAAGAGGCCCTGAAATACATAAAGAAAATCGATGAAATGGGGGGTATGGTTTCAGCCATAGAGAGGGGGTTTCCAATGGCTGAGATACAGAGGGCTTCGTATCGCTATCAACAGCAGGTTGAAAAAGGGGAGAAGAAGATAGTCGGCATCAATTCCCATGTTCTTAAAGATGAGCCTGCGCCGGAGATTCTGAGAATAAGCGATGAACCTGAAAGAAAACAGATAGAAGAGACCAGAAAATTGAAGCAATCACGCGATAATGAAAAGGTTAAGGCAGCGCTTGCGCATTTGAAAAAGGGTGCGAATGGGGATACAAATCTTATGCCCCTCTTTCTTGATGCAGTTAAGGTGTATACGACCCTGGGAGAGATTGTGGCAACGCTCAAAGAGGTCTTTGGAGAATACCGTGATCCCGCGACTTATTAATGGGGACAGACATCCTTGTGAACGGCATAGCCGTTCACAAGGATGTCTGTCCCCTAAAGAGAGAGAAGCCTATTTATGAAACGGGATTTAAAATCTAAACGCAAGTTGCGACTCCTAGTTGCAAAACCAGGCCTGGATGGGCACGACAGAGGAGCAAAAATCATCGCGCGTGCTCTTCGCGACGCGGGGTTCGAGGTAATCTACACGGGACTTCACCAGACCCCTGAGATGATCGTGAGTACGGCTATTCAGGAAGATGTTGACGCGGTAATGCTTAGCATTCTTTCTGGGGCGCATAACTTCCTTTTTCCTGAGGTCATCAAACAGTTAAAAGACGCAGGCGTTACGGATCTCCCGGTTATTGGTGGCGGCATCATCCCTGAGGACGACGTGCGGGAACTAAAAAAGGCAGGGGTTCTTGAGATCTTTGGTCCCGGGACATCGATGCAGGATATCGTTAAATTCGTTGGTGAAAAGATCAAGCCGAGATATTAGGAAATAGCCGCCCCTTGGGAAAGCTACTAGTAGAGAGTTTCATAAATTTTGCGTATATGTATCCCTTTTGTCATCCCGGCGGAGGCCGGGATCCAGTACACGCTATGCTTTTATGCTGCCTTCTTAAGTTTCCAATTTCCATGACCTATTGAAGTTAGCTCAATTCTATTCATTTTAGTCCCGCTATTATTTAAAATTTGATCGTGTAAGTCATATTCTCTGTCTGGCAGTTTGGTCGCAACAGTAAATCGAACTAATCGGTCAAATGATTCGGTTACAGGATTAGCACCTGTTTCAATTCTAGAAATTGCTTCATGGCCATATCCAATCAATCTGGAAAACATGGCTCCGGAGTAGCCCAAATGCTTTCTTAAAAAGCGTATCTCTTTTCCTGTGAGCAAATCTCTCTTTTTTAATAAAAGAACCGCAATTGTATTGTGCAGATTTTCTAGGTTACCAAAGCTTATATATTCTTCACCACACTTATCACATCGGTATGATGTGACCCCAATTAATATAACGTTATCTAGTCCACAATCTTTGTATTTGTAAGTAATGGTAGATTTTTTCAAAGTTTTATTATTTTCACACATAGAGCATTTCATGTTTTTTCTCCAGTTCTCTTTCTTTTATCCCAGGCTGTTATAACGGTGAGTCCTTTGCCATCTTCTCGAAATGCAACAACGAGTAAAATGTTGCTAGTTTCAAGTCTGTACCTAAAGCTCCCATTAATTAGCTCACCCTCGTCGTGAATTTTTGAATCATGACTTTTCAAGAGGTTGAGAGCGTCAATTGTTGATAGGCTATCATTTCTTAGCTCTTGAATAGAATGACGCGAAAAATATATGTTACCCGGGAAAAAAGTCATTATCTTTGAAATCAGCTTTTTCGCTTCATCCCGATTAAGCTTAGTTGATTTAAAATCAATAGGTGACACTAGATCAATATACAGTTTTTTAATTATTTTAGCAATATAGTTTGTTAAGTAGATGTACCTAACCAAGCTATTCAGCTCTTTTTCCGAGCTTAAAAGGCATACTTAGGGAAAGCTAGTCTTTTAATACACAGATTGCTGCCATGACGGGGAGATCCTTCATTCTAGGATACCGCAATATTAGTGCCGATGGTTTTTTAAAGTAATTAGAACAATAATAGAAGAAAAGTTGGTGACGAAATGACACTAAAAAGACATTTTGTCCCTTTTTTGATTTTAATAAAAAAGGGGGCAACTAATAAATATAGAATTCTTGCTAAAGACGTACTTGTCTGCTAGTTCCTAGGGCAGAAAAAACTATCGGGAGGGAACAATGAAGGTTCGTATTATTTATATTTTGTGTCTTCTCTTTATTTTTACAAATTTTGCCTTTGCCGATGAACTGCCTCTGAACAATTTTGCGAAAACCGGAGAAATCGGAAATTATTCGTTTCATTTGTGGGACCTGGCTTCCGCAGACAGAGATAATTATGAAGCCATTTTCAATCGCGCCGAAGATCCCAAAGTGGAAGATTTCAGAGGCCACAAGTTTAATGGATTGATACTTTTTGTAACAGGTGGAATAGGTGGGAATGTAATTTTCTCTCAGTATACTGGATACGATCTTGATACATTATCTGGAGCGCTTGCCTCCAAGCCACTTACTTTTCAAAAGCGATTTTATAAAAGAGATAAAGACAATGGTGAAAGTGGGATTAATTATTGGCCAATGCTTGGACAAGAATCCATGCCGATGAACATTAAACTTTCTCCTGCCATTGGATCTACATCCAAAAACCCGATTAATTCTCTGAAAATCGATTATTCTGTTCCTTCTAATGATGGTATTTTTGAAAAGCCTTTAATTGACGAAGTCAGACAAATACCCAACTCCACTTTGTATATAGGGAAGATGCATTATAGAATTGGGTCAAAAATTGGAGCCCATGTGTTGTTCCTGTGGTTTGCTCTGGAGCGGGTGGAGGAAACAGGTCCGATAGAAAAGACTTTTTAATTTAAAAGGTCACTTACGATAGCCTTTTAATACACAGATTGCTGCCATGATGGGGAGATTGCGCAGCCTGTCCTGAACGCAGTGAAGGATCTCCTTCGGGCCTCCTCGCAATGACGGCGAAAAGAAAAAGCCAGATCGTAATTTAAGCATATACAGGGGGGAATATTACCTAAACGACGATCTGGCTGAGTGAGGTGGAACAAGGGCATTTCTGCCCTTATCTTTTTGTAGAGCAAATGCGATGCCAGCATTTTTTTTAAGTAAATTCAATATGTTATAAAAAATTGGACTATCGAAGAACTGTACAAGAGCATTATTTCTAGTAAAGTTTGTAGACAGGGTAACTGACTGTTTTTTATGAGGAATCTGGGATTCAAAAAGTGTGAATAAGAGCTCTACATTTTCCCCTTTAATCAGGTTTATTTTCTGTCCAAAAATCACATAGTTGTCAGTGTTGAATGAGGCATGTGGCTTGCACCTTTTCTGGGTATCATGACTTTAAAGTGGAAGATTCTCTTAATTTTGAGCTTATGCCTCTGCTGGAATACACCAATCCTCGCGGATGGTCTTAAAAGTGCTGGATGGAGTGTGCAAAAAAATGAACAGCCTAAAAGGAGAATTGCGAAGGACGCACCCATAAATGTGTATGAACTAAATATTTCGCCGGATTCATTTGGCGCGCTTATTCGCCAGTCGGTTGCGTCACTAAATTTTCGACTCGATAATATAAAATCGAAGATTAAGGGTGGAGAACAATTAAACAGGCGTGACATGGAATTTTTGAGAGAGGTTTCAAAACATCAGGCATTATCAAAATATATCGATAATGAGCTTTGGGGATTAATTAGAGAGAGGGGAGAGCGTGGAGAGCAGTGGGCGGATGAAATTATCACACTCTCCGGTAATAGAAGCAGGCCTGAGACTGCTGCAAAAAGTAAGGTTAGAGAATCCAAAGAGATAAATTCGGCCCTTGATGAATCCGGGGTAGAGGTAATAGCCGAAAACGGGAAGAAGAGATTTACATCCAAGTATAATGGCATAACACAGTCTGTTCTCTCCGGTTATAGAGGACCAGATTATGCGAACGGGTCTAGCCGTGTTAATTATTTTTCTCATGAGGGATTCAATTATGAACAGGTTGTGTCTGAACGGGAAAAGAGGGCTTCAGAAAAAAAGAAGGAATATGAGAAGAAGATTTTTGGAAGGAAGCTGGTCATGGATGAGGCCTCTTCGAACAATGTCGCCTTCTATAATGATATAGAGTCCAATATTAGGACCTCTTCTGCGTCTTCCGCCAAATCGGCTTTTGAACAATTTAATCCTGATACACTCATCACAAAAATCTTAGATGAGGTTACAAGTGACCTACCGAAAAGTGAAAGAAAGGACATTGAAAGTTCCGTAACCGCCCTCCTTGAGAGCGCTGAAACAGCCACGGCTGGAAGAGAGCCTGCAGCAGATGAAAATGTTGGTAAGAGTGAAAAAGATAGAGAGAATAATGGAACTGATACCGAGGTTACATCATCAACCGGCAGGGCTGGGGCGCATCGCTAATCCTGTAAACGTCATTGCGAGCGCTCACGTCATTGCGAGCGAAGCGAAGCAATCTCCTACGCAGAGATTCCTTCGGTCGCTATGCTCCCTCGGAATGACGTAAGAGATCCTTCCCCCCGACGGCTTCGCCTGGGGGCTAAAGGCTTGCAACGATGGGGAGATTGCTTCGTCGGCTCTTCGAGCCTCCTCGCAATGACGAATGGATCACCGTTTTCACGGGGATGACATTTTTCGCGGGGATGACGAAGCCGTCATTGCGAGCGATGACGAAGAGATCCTTCGCTCCGCTCAGGATGACGAACACGCTCAGGATGACGAGGCAGCCTTTTTTATTGGAATAGGATTGAAGCAGCCATGCTCATCCAGTATTTTGTATGTCTCCCTGCTTGTGTAGATTGCCGGAGTGAAATTTGTAAATCGTGAGAGTACCTTTATTACTGAATTATCCTTCTCGACCAGTAATGAGACATCTCCATCGTCATCCACGATCTTGATCGGGTCCCTCTCCTCTAGGAGGGAGGGGGCCTGCTGGGAGCGCTTGAGCCACTCTATGTTTTTCGTAAATCTGATGTCACTTAACGGAATATGAACCAATAGCCATGTGTTTGGATTTCTGATGCCTTTTAGCAGGCGCTGATATTTTAAGACCTCCTTGTTTATCTGCGCTATTAGTTCCTCTCTCTCCTCCTTTGATGCGACGAATCTGTTTTTAAAGACAGGTTCGAAGATTAATTTGGGCGGGATTCTGAATAATATCATGGAGATCATTTCGGAGATCATCTTGTCTCTTGTTGTCCCCTTCTTTTTTTCTTCCTGCAGGAGGTTCATGAAAAAGATATCGTTGAAGTTATAGAACTCAATCGGTTGTTTCTGGATTAACCGTTTCAATTCATCCATGCTGTAGACAAGATTATGATCCAGGAAATATTCACAAACCTTCCCGGCTATTACATCGAATTTGGCACTCATTGCGTGTCGTATAATCTGTGAGTACCAGGAGAAACGTGAGATCAGAAAATCGCTGGCGGCCTGAATGGCCTTTTCGCCGACGGCCAGGGTCTCTTTCCCGTTTACCTCCACTACGCGGAGGTTATTGATCAGATATTGCCAGTCGAATCGTCCATATTTTATTCCTGTATGCTGTGCATCTCTTAGGAGATAGTCGATTCGGTCAGCATCCAGATCGCTATGACATAACTGGTTCGCAAGAAGGGATGGGGATGTTCCGGTGGCGATCTGGGCGACCTCTTTCGGGTCAAATCCATATTTTAACAATATGTTAGATATCCCACCCTCATAATTGGTCTCTGTAATAATGTGATAGGTCAGCTCTTCATGGCTGCCCGGGATAATTGGTGGATATGGTGTCGCTTCATTAGGGGGGTGTCTTGTTGATTCATGTTTTATGTATGCGTCTTCTGTGGTGTGACTAAATGG
>MGRR01000102.1:16372-16648 GCA_001798265.1 Deltaproteobacteria bacterium RIFCSPHIGHO2_12_FULL_43_9 | reverse complement strand
TCTCCCATGGCCCGCGAGTTCATTAATTTCTCTTTATTAACGCCTCTTCCCAGTGCCTGAAGCATCAGCTCCATGATGTAGACGGTTCCGAGAGAGTGGGAGAACCTCGTGTGTTCTGCCCCCGGAAATACAAAGCTCGAGAACCCAAGCTGCCTGATCCATCGTAACCTCTGCAGAAAGGGTGTGTTTATTATATCCCTCTCCGCTTCAGTAAAGGGGATGAAGCCATGCAGATTGTCAAAAATTATGAAGGGGCCTTTAAATAGATGGCTCTTA
>MGRR01000102.1:14803-16347 GCA_001798265.1 Deltaproteobacteria bacterium RIFCSPHIGHO2_12_FULL_43_9 | reverse complement strand
AAGCGCATACTGGATTCCGGCTTCCGCCGGAATGACACAAGGGATGGAAATATAAGGTACTGTGAATTGGATCGAACCACAATCAAACGACGAAGCATTGGAAAATTAACCATAGACAGAAATGGCGGTATGTTATTATATTCGCCGCATCCAAAAGGATTACATTAAGAGTGATTATTTTGAATTACATCCGGGCATTCTGGAATTGGGTTAAGTGGGTGCTGGCCCCTGAGGAGTTGCTTCCAGGGGGTCGCGATTTTTCCCATGATGCAAAGCAGCCCTCCTTTTTTAATAATCTATTTTCCGCGGAACAATTAGGTCATGGCAGCGAGATTCGCCCAAAAAACAGGCATACATTTTTTAAGGATCTTTTTTCTAGCGAACAATTAGAGAAACCACGATTATCTGCGAGTTCAGCTTGCAAAAAAACCGGTTTTATTAGATATCTTTTCTCCTCTGAAGATTTAGATAGGGATAAGGATTCCGTGGATGAGTAGGAAGAAGAGGGAGTATTTGTGAGGCACTCTAAACATTATTGGCGGGCCGCGTTTATAGTTATCGGGATATTTATAATTGCCCTGATAGTTCGAACTATAATTTATCCAAAATCTTTTGGGGTATTTGGCCACTACAGAGGCGACGCTGTTACTGAGCAGATGAATCAGCCTATTGTATTTGCAGCGCCTGGAGCCTGTAACACTTGTCATGCTGATATTGCCAAAATACATGGGGAGAAAAGTCATAAATCTGTTCAGTGTCAAAATTGTCACGAACCTTTGGTCGTTCATGTTGAAGATGGGAATCTTGTCGGGGATATGCCCATCAACCGATCCCCTAAACTATGTCTCAGGTGTCACAGGCTGTTACCATCGCGCCCCGAGGGCTTTCCTCAGATTGTTGCCGAAGAGCACGTTGGTAAAAACGAACAGGATTTGGAAGAGGGTGCGTGCAAGGTTTGTCATTCGGCACATGCCCCTTCACTGAAATGATTTAGGAAAGTATATGAGGATCTTTATATGAGTGAAAAGAAGATGGGACGCCGCGAGTTTTTACAGCATGGTTGTACCGCAGCAGCAACCATTTTTGTCGGTATTCTGCCGATTAGAATTCCCAAAAAAGCTTTAGCGGCGGATATTGCCGATGAATATGAATCCCCCGGCGCGCAATTTGGGTACGACTGGGAGGAGCATTACTACGCATATTTAATCGACACAACAAAATGCATAGGTTGTGGTATGTGCGTGGAGGCGTGCAGTCAGGAAAATGATGTCCCGAAGGGGATGTTTCGTACATGGGTTGAACGTTATGAAATCTCAGAGCGTGGAGTTACTCATATCGACTCCATTCATGGTGGCATGGAAGGTTTTGACAATATTGATCCAGGGTTTAATGCAACTAAGGCGTTCTTTGTTCCAAAGATGTGCAACCATTGCGAGAATACTCCCTGCACCCAAGTCTGCCCAGTCGGAGCCGCGTACTCCACCAAGGATGGTGTGGTTCTGGTCGATAAGAAACGTTGCATTGGCTGCGGATACTGTGTTCAG
>MGRR01000102.1:4598-14789 GCA_001798265.1 Deltaproteobacteria bacterium RIFCSPHIGHO2_12_FULL_43_9 | reverse complement strand
CACACCGCCGACAAATGCACATGGTGTTATCACCGCATAGTTAAAGGTTTAAAGCCAGCTTGTGTGCAAGCCTGTCCCGTAGGCGCGCGAAAGTTTGGTGATCTTAAACACGACGATGATGAGGTGAGAAAAATCATTGCAACGGAGCGAATAGAGGTTCTACAGCCCGAGAAACTGACTAAGCCGAAGTGTTACTATATTGGCATGGACGAAGAGGTACGCTAATTATGTTTGAATCAATAGGCTTTTTATTTCCTAACGATTTGCATGTTCACTGGACATTAATGATCGTTATGTATCCATACATAACAGGTCTGGTTGCCGGTGCATTCATTGTCTCCTCGATGTATCATGTGTTTGGAAAAGAGGAATTCAAACCGATAGGACGCTATTCACTTCTAGTCTCATTAGCTTTTCTAGTGGTGGCGACCCTGCCGCTACTGCTTCATTTGGGACATCCGGAGCGTAGTTTCAATATTGTGATTACTCCCAATTTTTCCTCCGCGATGGCTGGATTCGGTTTCTTGTATGCATTCTATCTCTTAATACTCTTGCTTGAGGTCTGGCTGGTGTTTCGTCCTGATATTATTGAATGCGCTCGAGCTTCAACAGGTTTTCGTCGTGCAATGTACAAATTCCTGGCGCTCGGTGTCTACGATATCAGTCCACAAACTCTCAAGAGGGATCGCAGGGTAGTGACCATTCTCGCTGCGGTTGGTATCCCAGCTGCGTGCACCCTGCATGGCTATGTCGGTTTTCTATTCGGGGCGATTAAGGCCAATCCCTGGTGGTCGACTCCGCTTATGCCGGTTATCTTTTTATTCTCCGCAGTAGTATCTGGAATTGCAGCATTGATTATTTTCTACCAGATTTCGATGAAGGTGCGTGGTGAACAGATAGACCAGCGTTGTATCTCTGGTCTCTCTCGCATACTTTGGTACTTCTTGATCGTAACAGTTACCCTTGAGTTGCTCGAAATTATTACATTGGGCTATGAGCGAGCTGAAGAGTGGGAAGTTATTTCACAGATTCTTACTCATCAATTGTCATTCTCTTTCATCTCGGTTCAAATGATTGGCGGCGCGCTTATTCCGATGATTCTGCTTGGCATCGCGGTATTGATGGACAAGCATCTGCTTCCACCCTTGCGAAACACATTGGCATTTGTTGCTGGCTCTCTATTAATGATGCAGGTTCTTGCCATGCGTTGGAATGTTGTGATTGGCGGACAGATTTTCTCGAAGAGTTTAAGAGGATTCAGAGATTATTCTGCTGAATTCCTGGGAAAAGAGGGGATCCTGGTTGCGATAATTATTTTTGCTATTCCCTGTCTGCTTGTGTACGTTTTTAATCGCATTCTCCCTTCGTTCCAGACTAAAGAATTAGACTAGAGACGGGGGGAGTCTGGCAAAAAAAATACTATGCTTGTTTAAAAGCATTGACCTCAATTGAAAATAAGCATATTGCCCCGATACTTGTAAAAAGGGTTGGTTATGGATGTGGGCGAAGAGATCCGAATTGCCCCTTCTCGGGACATCTCCGAACAGGTTGTCCTATTTGCCTTTTTTGTTGCTTCTTTAATTCTATCTAGTTCGTCATCATATGCCGAGGAGCGCTGTTTAGGGTGTCACCAAAATCCGGGGCTTACTACCGAAAAAAACGGTGTGAGCTTATCTCTTTTCGTAGACAGTAACGGTTATAAAAATTCAATACATGGAACCTTTTCCTGCACTGTTTGCCACAATGAAATAGACCAGGAAAAGTTACCACACGCCGAAAAAATCAAACCTGTAAGCTGTGGCAGTTGCCACTATCAGCCTGTTCAGGATTGGCTAGCTAGTGTCCATACTCTAGATGTTGGTGGTAAAGGACCCGCTGCTTCATGTTCCGACTGCCATGGAAAACACGACATTATTCCTGTGGCAGATGACAAGTCACCTGTCTTCCGCGATAACGTTCCAAAACTTTGTGGCAGGTGTCATACGGAAACCGGCAAAGCAGCGGTCGTTGTAGGCAAGTCGGTGATAAACGTTTTTACTGATTATTCTCAAAGCGTACATGGCAAAGGCTTAACAGAAAAGGGACTTGTGGTTAGCGCTGTTTGCGTGGACTGCCACGGAGCACACGATGTTAGGAGGAGTAAAGACCCAATATCGCGAACAAATAAAAAGAATATTCCATCGACATGCGGTGCATGCCACAAGGGAATTGAAGAGAAATACGCCATCGGCATACATGCCTTCGAAGGCGAGGAAACTAAACCAACCTGTGCATCTTGTCACTCGGCGCACAATATTACACGTACAGACATGCCAGATTTCATGATGCAGATAGCCTACCAGTGCGGCACTTGCCACAGCGATGTTGCCTCGACTTATATGGATACAATCCACGGCAAGGCAAACATCCTAGGTTACTCTAGGGTTGCGAAGTGTTCAGACTGCCACAGCCCCCACGATACGCACAGAGTGAGCGATCCGAAGTCGGAAGTTGGGCCTGGAAACAGAGTTGCTACTTGCGCTAAATGTCACGAAAGGGCCAACAAGAGGTTTGCCAATTTTCTTACTCATGCTTCGCCAGAAAACAGGGATGAATATCCCATTCTCTATTACGTTCATCTGTTTATGGTTATACTTCTCCTGAGTGTGTTTGGCTTTTTCGGTTTGCATACTCTCCTGTGGATTCCCCGCTCCCTTCAATCAGCGATGAGGAAGAAGAGAAAAGGAAAACAACCCCCCAGTCAAACTTATATTCGACGTTTCACTCTTTCGGAGAGGCTTACCCATATTTTTGTTGTTATTAGCTTCCTAATTCTTGGTATTACAGGAATGATGCTAAAGTTTGCTGGCACAGGATGGGCCCAGTTTCTTGTGAAGATATTCGGAGGTGTTCAAGCTGCAGGCCACTGGCATCGCTTTTGTGCCATTATCACATTCGGTTATTTTTCCTACCACCTGTATCAAGTCTACAAAAACAAGGTTGCAGGTGGTCAAAGCTGGAAGAAGTTTCTGCTGAGCGGGAACAGCATGGTTCCGAATTTACAAGACTTCAAGGACATGTATGCCACGGTCAGATGGTTTCTCTTTCTCGGTCCCCGACCATCATACGGACGCTGGACCTACTGGGAGAAGTTTGATTACTTTGCAGTCTTCTGGGGTGTCCCGATTATTGGAATATCGGGACTTATGCTCTGGTTTCCAGAATTCTTTACTATGTTTTTGCCGGGGTGGACAATAAACGTTGCAATGATAATTCACAGTGAAGAAGCACTCCTCGCAGTCGGTTTTATTTTTATAATACATTTCTTCCATACACATCTACGGCCGGAATCCTTCCCGTTGGATGATGTAATTTTCACCGGCGTTATCCCGCTGGAGCGTTTCAAGGAAGAAAGGCCGACGGAGTATAAGAATCTGGTAAAAGAGGGAAAATTGGAGGAAAATCTGGTGGGTCCTCCCACGGAGGAGATGAAAAAATTCGCGAATATTTTTGGGTTTAGCGCACTGGCCGTGGGTATTATTTTGATTATCTTTATTTTTGTTACATTCTTCGCAAAACTATGAGTGATAAAAAGATTATAAAAAGAATTTTCTCTAAAATGGGTATTATATCAGATCCACTAAAAAAGTGGCATGTGTACCTAAAACCCACATTTTTCCTGATAATCGGAGCTATTTTCCTTCTCATTATTATCTCCCTTTTGGGCGTTGTAAAATATTCTACGAGTCCACATTTTTGCAACTCCTGCCACATCATGGAACCGTATTACAACGCTTGGAAGACCTCTAAACACCAGACAGTTGCCTGCGTTGAGTGCCACTACCCGCCGGGGAAAGCGAAGACCATTTTATGGAAAAAATTTCAAGCCGTCTCTCAGGTGGTCAAATATGTCACCCGCACTTATTCCTCAAAACCTTATGCCGAAGTCGAAGATGCATCCTGCCTTCGCTCGGGCTGTCATTCTACGAGGCTTTTGCAGGGAAGGGTGGTCAGTGAGAGGGGTATCAAATTCGATCACAAATCCCATGTCGGGCAGACGCGGCGGGACAGGCAGTTGCGTTGTGTCTCCTGCCATTCACAAATCGTTGTTGGACGACACGTGGAAGTTACTTATGACACCTGTTATCTGTGTCATTTCAAAATATCCGGCAAAGGTCCCACTCCTACACCGATCGGCGGGTGCCTCGGCTGTCATGAGCTTCCCACACAAGATTTCAAAATGGCTAACATGACTTACAATCACAAGAATTTCGTTACCAAACAGGGGATTGCCTGTAGGGACTGCCATCTTGATGTGGTTCGTGGTGATGGACATGTTGCGCAGGAGCGCTGTTTTACATGTCACAATGAGCCTGAAAAACTAGCCCGTTTCACGGAGGGACCCTTTCTTCATGTAAACCATGTAACCAAACACAATGTCGCATGTTTCCATTGCCATGAGGTCATGCAGCATGGATTTTCTCAGCCAGGGGAGACATCGCTTGGTAAAATCGAGGTTCCATCGGCAACAATAGATGCGACGGACCAGGACGCCAGGAAGCACATGGCATCACTCACGTTTGAATGTTCCTACTGTCATGAAAGCAAACATGCAGGCCAGCTTTTGATGTACACTGGAAAGGTTTCCTCCTTAAATCTTCCGGAAATACCAAGCCCCATGTTTACCGCCAATGTTGATTGCGTAGGCTGCCATTACCTGGAAAAATTTGCCCCCAACGACATTGAATTTTTGGGCAAAACATCTCCTGCATCCCCCGAGGCCTGCGTCAAATGTCACGGTGCGAGTTTTAAGGGAATTTGGGAAGAGACTAAGGTAGAGTTAAAAGAGGCGCTTGCAAAGTTAGATAATAAACTAAAGGCGGTCCAAGCGGGTATGAAAAATAGTCAACTTTCCCGGGAGGATCGCAAAAAATGGGAACCGAAAGTCAAAGAGGCTGATCATTTGCTTCATTTCGTACGTGATGGAAGAGGGGAGCACAACATCTATCTAGCCTCAGTTGCCCTAAGGCGTATAGACGGTGCCCTGTCCGAAACAGCTGACAAGTTAAAAATTGCCGCTCCGAATCTCTCCGCTCTACCGCTGCTTTCAGGCAGCTATTGCGCCACAATGTGTCACTCTAAGGTAGGGGTCAAAGTCCCACCCGAAACGGTTACTGCTTTTGGCAAAAAGATGCCACATACTTTTCATACCGGGATGATGGGATGTGTGAACTGCCACAATATTGAAGGCCACAAAAATGTGCCGCTGAAAAATGATGTCAAACAACTCTGCGCAAACTGTCACATGAAATAATCAGCTAAGAGGAACAGGTCCTAAAATGCGAAGCCATTTCTGGGCTGTCTCATCGGATTTATTGGACCATTTTATTAATTGCGGTAATAGCCTGATTTTACAGCCATATTTGACAATCTTATATAATCTTATATAGTTAAAACATATGAAAAAAAAGACAAAATTTAATCAGAGATTAAAATCTATTCCTAACAAATTGTGGACGAAAATTACACAAATTGATGAGCTTAAAGGAGAGTGGACAGGGGGGGCTCGTCTTAATCCTCAACTCTTAGGACGCTTAAAAAAGTCTGTTCTGGTTACTTCTACCGGTGCATCCACAAGGATTGAAGGTGCAAAGCTTACGGATGAAGAGATTGAAAAACTTATGCGTGGAATTGGAGTTCAGCGCTTCGCTGACAGGGATAAGCAAGAGGTACAGGGTTATTATGAACTTCTTCAGAATGTTTTTGATTCCTGGAAACAAATTCGCTTTTCTGAAGGAACGATTAAACATTTTCACAAAGAATTATTAAAGTTTGCCCAAAAGGATTCACCTCACCGCGGGGAATATAAAAAAAGAGAAAATAAAGTTCATATGATCAATGAAGCAGGTGAGTCTATAGGCCTTTTATTTGACACAGCTCCTGCATATCTAACGCCAAAAGAGATGCAGGAACTGGTTGAATGGGTACAACTAGCTTTAAAAATCAAGAAGATTCATCCCCTCTTTATTATCGGGAATTTTTTGATTGAATTTTTGAAGATTCATCCTTTTCAGGATGGAAATGGCAGACTTTCCAGAGTACTCACTAATTTGCTTCTGCTACAAACTGGGTATCATTATGTTCCTTATATATCGCACGAGAAATTAATTGAGGACAACAAGGCGGATTACTATGTGGCATTGCGTAGTAGTCAGAAGACGATGGGGGGTAGGGCCGGAAACATCATACCCTGGTTGGAATTCTTCCTGGACATTCTACTAACTCAGGCAAAAATGGCAGTTGAATTATTGTCGGATAAAAATATCGAAAAACATCTCTCTCAAAAACAGCTCCGCGTTTGGGAATATCTAAAGGGTGTTCGGGAGGCCTCGCCCGCGGAGCTATCTAAACAAACCAAGGTTGCGCGTCCAACAATAAATCAAATCATGGACAAGCTGATGCGTCTACAAAAGATTGAGAGGATTGGATTGGGTCGGGGAACAAGATATAGGGTGTTGTAAAATCCCGGATTTATTGAACCATTTTATTAATCACAGTATAGATAATGGCTATGAAATCAGAATTTGCCTGCATTGAATGTATTCTTGATGACGTCGCTGGTGCGGTTGTCCTTCTTGATATTTCTGAGAATAAACGCATTGAGATAATGCGGCTTTGCAAACAGATGATGGCTGAAAAGTTCAATACAAACACGGTCCCTTCAAAATTCATTACCGAGGTTCATAGAATAGCAAAACGTGTTTCCGGTATCGACATCCCGTTTAAGGAGCTAAGGGATGCGTGCAATCGCGTCGGTCTTAAGCTCGCCGGGTTAATTTCTTCTGAGCTTGATAGGGTTCACGATCCTTATGAACGATTCAAACTCCTCATCAGATGGTCTATCGCCGGGAACCATATAGATTTCAGGACGGTTGGTACCGGATATGATGTTGATTTTGGCCAGATTGAGGGGATGATCAGAAAACCTTTTGAAAAGGGTTTGGCAATCGATAGAACCAGAGAGATATTTTCTCTTGTACGGAGGTCAAAAAATATTCTCTTTGTTCATGACAACGTTGGTGAGATTGCGTTGGATAAGTTGTTTATTAAAGAATTGCTCAAATATTCTCCATCCATAATCTCCGCGCTTCGCGGGGGCGCTATTACAAGTGACGCAACGATTGATGATGGAAAATTTGTAGGCATACATGATGTCGCAACAGAGGTTATCTGCGCCTGCGGCGACACGCTTGGTGTTTCGTGGGAGGAGAGAACCGAGGTGTTTAAAAATGCCTCTAAAGAGGCAGATCTTATTATTGTCAAGGGGCAGGCGAACTACTATGTATTTACCGAGCATAGAAATGAGATAAATTGCGATGTTGCAAATCTATTTTCCACCAAATGTGATGTGGTTGCCTCAAAATTCGGCTTGTCTGGTGCGGTTAATATCGCAACACTACTATGAAATTATTTCATACCACTAGTGTCACAATTTCTTCAAAAAAGTATTTATTATTTCTGAAATAGTGGTTAGTTTTACCTGGAATGAAATTTGCTTAGCCTATCTTAGGCTATTTTAGGTTATCTGGCGTTTGTTGTGTCACTTTTTCCTCTTCGGGGGTCGATATGTTTGATAGGCTCAAATTAATTCTCATTATTCTTCTCTCTCTCCCAGCTTATTCGTTTGCAATCCCGGTAAAGAATGATGGATGTGTTCTGGTGCATCCAAATGCGCCAAAGGATAGGGTTGCGGAGTATCTCCGGGAATCTGCGCTGGCAGATTTAAAACCGACTATTTTCAATGCGGATATTTTGGGTGGCGCTACTTTGGTTCCAAATGCCAGGGTTCTGAAATATGAACTTAAAACTGTCGATAATATCCTTGTTCTTTTAGTTGAGTTTGCTGACGCGGAAGGGGTTGGCCCTCTTCATAATCAGTTAGAGCAACCACTTCCTGATCTGAATAACACTGATTATTGGGTACCGGACTTCTCTTCGAGGCATTACCAACATTTACTTTTTACTAGAACCTCCGGTGTAGTATCAATGTCCAATTGGTATCTTGAGCAGTCGAGTGGGCGATATACCGTCGATGGGGTTGTTAAGGGGTGGTACCGGTTGCCTACCGCGGAGAAAGAGTATGGCGCCGATGATCCTGCAAGAGAGGGGCACGATAATTTAAATGGGGCTGTCTGGCGTATAATTCCCGATCTTTTGGCGGTTATTGGTAATGATGTCGACTGGAAGGCGTTCGATAAAAAGGATCGTTATGATTATGATAACGATGGAGATCTGAATGAGCCGGATGGATACGTTGATTATCTGATGGTTATACATGCTGGGACAGGGCAAGAGGGTGGAGGTGGAGCGCAAGGTGATGACGCGCTTTGGTCTCACAGGAGTCAGGTTAATTTCTTACCTGAGGGTGGGACGGAAAGGCTTGGCCCAGCCCAATTTGCAAAACGTGGAGGTGTAAAGACAGCGAGTCCGGATGATATCTGGGTTCTCGATTATACATTGGAGCCAGAGGATGGTGGCGTTGGCGTGTTTGCTCATGAGTTTGGTCACGATTTGGGTCTCCCAGATCTCTATGACACCCAGCCTGTTGGAAAGGAATCGGAGTCGTCGACCGGATTTTGGACCGTAATGAGCTCTGGTAGTTGGACAGGTCCTCAGGGTGGACCACTTGGGACAATTCCAACGCACTTTGGGGCATGGGAGAAGGAGGAGCTTGGATGGCTCGATAGAGAAGAGATCTCGGTTTCAGGTGGACCATTTGAATATCTTGTTCAGTTGGATCGCGTTGAACATCGAGGGCTAAAACCCCAGGCGCTCCGAATAAATCTCCCAAACGCGACTGAAACCGTTAAGGTAGTAGACCCAGTACATTTAAAGGGGGTTGTGTATAGCGCAAAGGGGGATGATCTGGATAACAGCTTAACCAGGAAGCTGGATCTAAAGGGGCATTCAGCTGCCACACTGATTTTTCAAACAAATTATGAAATTGAGGCTGATTATGACTATGCGTATGTTGAGGTTCAGGACGAGTCCGGGATCTTTCGTTCTATTTCCGGATCAATCACAACAGATACAAATCCCAATGGGTCTAACCTGGGTCACGGAATTACCGGGGATAGTAGCGGTTGGGTTGAGGCGACATTTGATCTGTCACAGTTTGCCGGAAAAGAGATTGTATTCAGATTCAGGTATGTGACTGATGGGGCTGCGCAGGGTCGGGGATTTGTTGTCGATAATCTCAGGGTTTTAGCCGGAGATAACACCATTCTGGAAGATTCGTTTGAAGATGTTTCTCTTGAAGGGTGGACTGCTGAAGGCTTCAGAATGTTGGTCGATGGGGAATACATCGTAGATTATAAAAGATATTACCTGGTTGAGTGGAGGACGCATTATGGATTCGATAAGGCACTCTCATCTGTTTATAATATGCGTGTGTCACAATCTGGTGCTGGTCCAGTTTGGGCAGATTTCTTTTCCCACGAACCGGGTCTTCTAATCTGGTATCGAAATGAAAAATATCTGTCAGGCGACAATCATGTCGGGGCACATCCGGGGGAGGGATTCCTGCTCATTGTAGACAGCCATCCGGATAGCCTGCTCGATAGTAAAGGAAAACCACTTAGGACCAGGGTGCAACTCAGGGATGCTGCGTTTAATTTCGATGATCTTTCGCAATTTTCGCTATTTGATCCAAATGGTGTTCCGATATCTGTTGGAGAGGGAAGGGGTAACAATTCCTTCAACGATGCCATCTCTTATTACAGGGAAGAGGACCCCGATAATAGCGTCAAATTGCCGACGATTGGACTCCATGTTGCGATTGAAAATGTATCCTTCGATGGCTCCGCAGTTCAACTGAGGGTTAGTTCAGATTATCAGTAACCGTCATCCCGAGGCGACGTAACCGTCATCCTGAGCCGAAGGCGAAGGATCTCAACGCGAGATTGCCTCGCTCGCGATGACGTTTTTGTCATCCCCGCGCCCTGTCATCCACTAGATTCCGGCTTTCGCCGGAATGACAAAAGCCTGTCATCCCCGTGAAAACGGGGATCCAGATTCCCGCGTTCGCGGGAATGACGGAAGATCCTCGCAATGACGTTTTCGTCATCCCGAGCGCAGCGAGGGATCTCGAGATTGCTTCGCTTCGCTCGCAATGACGAAGAGATCCTTCGCTTTGCTCAGGATGACGAATTT
>MGRR01000102.1:3425-4584 GCA_001798265.1 Deltaproteobacteria bacterium RIFCSPHIGHO2_12_FULL_43_9 | reverse complement strand
GGATGACGAATTTTTTGCTCAGGATGACGAATTTTTTGCTCAGGATGACGAATTTTTTGCTCAGGATGACGAATTTTTTGCTCAGGATGACGAGGCTCCTCGTAATGGCGAGCTCTTGACCTCTGTCAGTTCTCATCATTAAATAACCGGCGTATGATTCGCTATGTTTTGTTAGGGCTACTGATATCGTTTGCGGTTTTGCTGCACAATTCAGAGGCAATGTGGGGTATCACATCCTCCCCGGCAGATGTTGTTGAATCTGTCCTTCCAAGTGTCGTCAATATTTCCGCGCTAACGTTGGTAAAGGAGTACTCATATTATGGCCCCGGGATTGAGGATTTTTTTCGGCAGTTTGGAATGGTTACACCACGCTCGAGACCGCGGACATCGCTTGGCTCCGGTTTTATTATCGGTGCGGATGGAGAGATCCTGACAAATGACCATGTTGTATCTGGGGCGGATGAGGTTAATGTTATTCTCTCTGATGGCACCAAATATAAGGCAAAGATTCTTGGGCGTGACAGCAAACTTGATATTGCGCTTCTGAAAATTGAGAGCAAAAGGAAGTTTACCCCGATCGCGTTTGGTGATTCCGACAAGATAAGGATTGCTGAGGATGTCTACGCCATAGGTAACCCCTTTGGTCTTAGTCATTCCGTATCGAAGGGGATAATCAGCGCGAAACATCGATCCCTAGGTTCCGGACCATTTGATGATTATCTGCAGACAGATGCCGCGATAAACTTTGGTAACAGTGGTGGGCCTCTCATTGATAAAGATGGAGAGGTGGTTGGAATTAGCACGGCGGTCAAGGCGAATTCGCAAGGTTTGGGGTTTGCGATTCCTGTTAACCTGGTAAAGCCGCTTCTTCCTGAATTGCGAATGCATGGGAAGATACTTCGCAGCTGGCTTGGAATCGTCGGAAGGGATCTACCCCCGTTGTTTGCGCAGAGGGTTACAGACGGGGTTGGGGTGAGCAGGGTGGTAATCGATGCCCCGGCCCATAAAAACGGTATTGTAGAGGGGGATGTGATTGTTGAGATAAACAGCGAAAGGGTGTCATCGGCGGATGAATTACAGATTTATCTAAGCAGGTTTAAAATAAAGGATAAAATAAAGATTGTAATATTCAGGGATGGTAAGAGAATAAACAAGAGTG
>MGRR01000102.1:0-3396 GCA_001798265.1 Deltaproteobacteria bacterium RIFCSPHIGHO2_12_FULL_43_9 | reverse complement strand
CTTCTTCCGGCGGGTTATGATTTCATCTAGGGGTTTTAATGTCGAAATGGCGAGTAGTTGCGCTTACAACCACCGTTATTATTTTTTTGATTTTACTCCTACTGCCACTTGAGAAGGATTATCTGCTGGCCCGGGAGGGGGAGAGGCTCTGGGATAAGGTGGCCGCAGAGATTCTATCCGCGATTCCTGAAGAGGGGGTTGATATAGTAAATCAGGAATCCACCCCACTGACAGACACGGTCGAAGCGATTGCCGCAAGCCAGATCAGATATAATCCGGATTCAAAATCGAGGCTTGTAATTGTAAGTCAGAAAAATACGTTTCAGTCAGAGCTTAAAATCTCTTTTGAACGGAAGGTTTTGGAGAGGTGGAACCCTAAAGAGGTTTTTCACTCAGCAACAGCGCGGATTGCATGGTGGAGCCTTCTGCCACTTTGCATTATTTTAATTTCGCTCTCCATTTTCGGAAAGATACGTTTTTCACTCCTGGTTTCACTTTTTGTTGGAGGGTTAATTCTATCCAACGGGAATCCTATTACGGCGATAACAAGTGGGATTTTCTATCACCTCATATCCCCCCTTCTGGTTCGATTTAATCTACTGCTGCTTCTCTCGGTTATACTTTTGACCGGGCTTTTTGCTCTAATATCCAAGCTGGGTGGAATTGAGGCAATAGTGAGGCTTCTTCCATTCGTAAAAGGGAGAAGGGGGGCGCAATTACTCTCTATATCATTTAGTTCCCTACTTTTCTTTGATGAATATATAAGAACAGTTATTACCGCGCCCATTGTCCGTCCTTTCGCGGAGCGCTGCAGGTTATCGCCCGAGAAACTGGCATTTCTGATCAATGCCTTTGCCGCGCCACTTGCCTCTATCCTGATTTTTACCACATGGTTTTTCTTTCAGGTTGAACTATTCTTGAATTTTTCCGATGTTTTCGGACAAAACGTTGATTCGCTGACCTTATTGATGAAATCCATACCGTATAGATTTTATGGGATCGGAATAATTATCTTCTCCCTTTTTCTTGCAATCTCCGGTAGGGAGTTTGGGCCAATGTTAAGCAATGAAGAGGAGAGGATGAAAAGGGGGTTTGCCGACAGCGCAGAGGATCAGATTATTCAGCGGGGATCGAAATTGTACGGTTATTTACCACTGGCGGTTTTAATCTCATTTATATTTATTTCAACACTCTATTTCAGTGGTTTGCTAAATCTACTGTTTGGTAAAAAGATCAGTCTCTACCCTGCGGCTATTGCCTCGGTATTATCCGGTACCCCGACAGCCGTGGTCCTTTTCGTATCGATAGCATTTGCGACAATAGCGATCCTGATCCCGATATTTCTAAGAAGGGAGCTCTCCATAGATGAGACCGTTGATTGTTGGGGAAGGGGGGTTCTTGGGGGTGGGAAATATATCCTTCTTCTTCTTCTGGCCTGGGGGGTTGCCTCTCAGATCAAGGATTTGGGTAGCGGAGATTATTTAGTCGCCCTTTTGAACGAAAGAATCTCTATATGGTTTTTGCCTATCTTTTTAATATTTATATCGTCGACAATCGCCTTTACCACCGGCAGCGCCTTAAATGCCATGAGTATGTCGATTCCACTCATACTTCCATTTGTTCTGGAGATGGGGGAGGTTAAAAACATGCTTATAGTTCTGGCTGCAATATCTGATGGTGCGGTAATAGGGCAGCAACTCTCACCGGTTGCCGAAACAGCCATCTTAACATCGCTTGGCTCCAGAGTGAGCCACATTAAATTCTTAAGGCTTTCGATTCCCTACGCACTCTCCGTAATGGGATTGGCAATATTTTCCGGGTACGCCTTCTCATTAATCGGGATAACTCCATTGATTTCCATATCTGTAATGATGATCCTTCTCTACGGTCTAATCAGATATTTCGGCAAGGTGCCCGGGAGCTAGCACGTGCGAAGCATTATTCTCATAGGGATGATGGGGTGCGGAAAGAGTAGTGTTGGAGCGCTTCTTTCAGAAAGGCTCAACCTTCAGTTTATTGATACAGATTCATTGATCGAAAAACGGACAGGAGAGGGGATATTTAAAATATTCTCTGAGTCAGAAGAGAGGTTCAGAAATCTTGAGCAAAAGACCATTTGTGAACTCCAAAGTTTAGCCACACCGTCGGTAATTGCCACCGGTGGGGGCGTGGTTACCATAGATGGTGTACCAGATATTCTAAGGGGGCTTGGTCATCTGATTTACCTGAAGGCTACGCCAGTTGAGCTTACCAAACGGCTTATAAATTCAAATATTAAAAGGCCCCTGCTGGATGAGATTACCACTTTTGGCCTGCTGCAACAGCGGGTTGAGACCATCCTTTCTTCAAGATCAGCGCTATATGAATCCTCGGGATTGACCATAGATACAGATTCCCTGACCCCGGGTGAGGTATGCGAGAGGATCCTTTCAAATCCCTTGATTTTTCCATAATTGGTTTCTATATTGGTCGCCTGATTGGACAACAGAATAATATGGCCAGAAAAAGAGTAAAAAAGAAAACTAAAGCCGTTAAATCATCCAAAAAGAAGCGGGTTTTGCCCAAAAAAAGTGTAAAAGCTGCTTTTAAAACCAAGGCTTTCAGTGGAGCCAAGAAAACTATCCAGAAAAAGATTGGTTGGCAAAAGAGAACCCCCACCCTTCCCGTAAAAGGTAGAGTGGACAAAAAGGTGGGGCTGGAAAAGGCCCTAATGGAGGAATTAAGGGTTAAGATTATATCCGAAACCAGTACGGTGCCACGGGATAAGGATTCAGACACATGTGTTATTGAGGGGTGTGAGGAGAATAAAACGACAGGTGATTTTTGCAGGCTTCACTACATTTCCAAATGGAAGAGATTAAAGAAAAAAGAGAGGGTTTTAGCAGAAAAGCGTCTTAATAAGTATATCGAAGAGTTAACAGCGCGCTATCCGGATGAATATCTGGAGGTTATAAAACGCGACCTCTCAAGTGACAAGAATTTCAGCGAACTTCTCCAGGATCTGGAGATTGAAGATGTCGATGAAGTTGTCGGGGTAGATGAAGAGGATGAGGATTTTGGCAAGAAGTTTAGGCCCGAGGATGATGAGGGTTTTTAATCTACCCTTCTAACGAAAAGAACCGATTCCGCGATCTTTATCTCTTCCCATTTATTTCCCTAGATCAAAAATTTTAACGTTGACAATAGCTATAATGGGGGCTATTTTAGCTATATGGATAGCGAAAACATAAAATCTATCATAACTACCCAGAATTGTTGGCTAAAGGAGGGGGGCCTCTGGAGTGATCCAGACCTTTTAAGGATAAAAAAGTCACATTTAAAATATTACCCACGACCAATTCTGCCAACAGAATGTAAAAAACGGGCAGTTATAACATTACGAGGCCCGCGCCGAGT
>MGRR01000101.1:927-6836 GCA_001798265.1 Deltaproteobacteria bacterium RIFCSPHIGHO2_12_FULL_43_9 | reverse complement strand
TATTTTTTCCAGAAAATTTGTCTGAATTAATTAGAATGCCATCCCCTTCATATGCTTGAGATTGCTTCGCTTCGCTCGCAATGACGCTATCGTCATCCCCGTGAAAACGGGGATCCAGATTCCCGCTTTCGCGGGAATGACAAACAGATTGCTTCGCTTCGCTCGCAATGACGGGAGAGATCCCGGCTTTCGCCGGGATGACGTTTTGGTCATCCCGAGGCACGCCCACGTCATCCCGAGGCACGCCCACGTCATCCCGAGGCGAGCGTACGTCATCCCGAGGCGAAGCCGAGGGATCTCCTTCGATAACAATTTTCATCGGAAGTTTATACTTCCTCGCGAACTCAAAATCCCTCTGATCATGTGCCGGAACCGCCATCACCGCACCGGTGCCATATTCCATTAGCACAAAGTTTGCCGTAAAAAGCGGAATCTTTTCCCCCGTGACCGGATTTATAACATTTCGCCCCGTAAAAACCCCCTCCTTTTCAAAGGTGGGATCCGCTCGCCTTCTGGTGTCCTCACCCCGGACCTTCTCAATAAATTTCAACACCGATTTTTCCTCTTTGGTCCCCTTTATTAATTCAAAAAGAAGGGGATGCTCGGGGGCTATCGACATGAAGGTAACACCCCAAAGAGTATCGGGGCGCGTTGTGAAGACATCTATTTTTTTATCTGTTCCATCAACTGAAAAAAGAATCTCAGCCCCATCAGACCTCCCAATCCAGTTCTTCTGCATCGTTAAAATATGCTCAGACCACCCACCTTCAAGCTCCTTGTGACCATCGAGAAGAGCTTGCGCGTATTTGGTAATCCTGAAGAACCATTGAGAAAGAGGCTTCAACGTAACCGGTTTTTCACAGCGCCAACACACCCCACCACTTACCTGCTCATTGGCCAATACCGTCTGACAATTCTCACACCAGTTAACAGCGGCCTCTTTCCTATATACAAGTCCATTTTTATAAAAATCGAGAAAGAGTTTCTGCTCCTGAAACGCGTAATCATCGCTGCAGGTTGTCACCTCCCTGCTCCAGTCGTAGCTGACACCAAGACTTTTTAACTGTCTCCTCATTACGGCAATGTTCTCATTCGTCCATTCCGCCGGATGAATACCACGCTTTAGAGCTGCGGATTCCGCGGGCAATCCAAAAGCGTCCCACCCGAACGGGTGCAATACATTAAACCCCTGCATCCTTTTTACCCGCGCAATGACATCACCTATTGCGTAATTCCTGACATGCCCCATATGAAGTTTGCCCGAAGGATAGGCAAACATCTCCAGCACATAACATTTCCTTTTGGGAGAATCCTCCTTAGCCTCAAAGGTCCTCTCACTCTCCCAACGCTTTTGCCAAGCCGGTTCTATTTGTTTAGGTTTATATTCCGTTGTCATTTCCGATAGGTTCTCATATAGGTCCTATTTTATGTCAAGGACAACCATCTCCCATATCAAAAGGATTTTTTCCGGAATTTAGTGGAAACTCATTTTCGTCATCCTGAGACGAAGCAACGTCATCCTGAGACGAAGCAACGTCATCCTGAGACGAAGCAACGTCATCCTGAGACGAAGCAACGTCATCCTGAGACGAAGCAACGTCATCCTGAGCCGAAGGCGAAGGATCTCCTGTTAAATTGCGAAGAGATCCTTCGCCTTCGGCTCAGGATGACGAATGGTCACCCCAGGATGACGAATGGTCACCCCAGGATGACGACAATCGCGAGAGATCCTTCGCTCCGCTCAGGATGACGAGGGTGCTCGCGATGACAGAAAGACCATATCAAAAGTCACGGAGACTCATTTCGAAAATATCGGAGCCGAAAAAGTGCGCAATTTTCCAATAATATTAGGTGGATGGGTGCATTTGTCTTTTTCTATTACGTATTATAATTGACATTTAAGTCAATTATAAGCCATAATACAGGAATGGGACAATACGAAAATTACAACGACAAGCAACAACGCGAAGCGTTCCACCTACTCTTTTTAGAGCGTCTTTTAAAGATATCCAATCCTACTCTTTATGTTTTAAAAGGTGGCGTGAATTTACGTTATTTTTTTAACAGTCCTCGTTATTCCGAGGATATGGACCTGGATGCTTTGGCCGGAGGTGTAGAAACACTGAGAAAGAACGGGTATAAGATTTTAGAAGATATTTCATTCAGGCGATCTCTTAGGGTTTATGGAATTGAGGAGCTCCGATTAAATGATCCACGGAAGGCAAAACAGACAGGAATCACACAGCGCTTTAGATTACGGCTGGTAAATTTAAATGGAGAGGAATTTCCGACAAAAATCGAGTTTTCAAGGCGCGGCATCAGGAAATCACTATCTGATGATTATAAATCAGAAATGATTAATCCTGAGATAGTAAGGCCATATCGGCGCCTCTCTTTTGCCTGCCAGCATTATTTATCCGGTTCGGTAGCAGAGCAGAAAATTAACGCATTGGCTCACAGGGCAGTGCCACAAGCGAGGGATCCATTTGATATCTATATTTTATATTCTGGCGGTTTTATTCCCAAATTATATCAGACAAATCTGACTAAAAATGACTCCATTACCGCCTTGGAAAAACTACATTCCCTGACATATTACGACTATCTTGGACAGGTCGTGGAGTATTTAGACCAGGAGTATCAACCGGGTTTCCGGTCAAAAGAACAATGGAACCTGATTTGTAAAACTACAACCTCTCTTCTGCAATCCAAGAAAAAATGAACCCGCATCAATTTCTCCTGGAAAATGTTTTTTTTACCACAAGGGATATGGCATTCAGAACCGGTAAGTCCATAACCAGTACATCGAGAAAGTTAAGCAGATTAAGCGTCGATGGGTCAGTAACCAGGGTAACTCAGGGGTTATGGGCTCAAATAGGTCATCCACTTTATTCAAAATACGGGGTTATACAACTTCTTTTAGGAAACGAGCAGGGATATATTTCCTTTTTAACAGCTCTCCATATCAATGGGGTAATTTCACAAATACCGGGCTCTGTACAAATTGCCACAACAGGGCATTCCAGAAGGCTTATAAGCCCGATTGGCACGTTCGAGTTTTTTCAACTTAATCCAAAAATGTTTGGTTCTGGTATAAAGGAATCCAATAGCCGCCTAACCTACTATATTGCAACCACCGAAAAGGCGCTCATGGATACACTCTACATTTCAGCCAGAAAGAACAAGAGATTTTCAAGGCTACCAGAGGTTGATCTTGGTGAATTCGATGAGAATCTGTTTAAAAAGTTGCTGCGAGAACAGATTACACATAAGCCCATAAGGGTGAATATTCTGCGTAAACTGGCTAAATTAAGATAATTGAAATTATTTTAATCTGGACATTTTCATCTCTTCAATTACATTACATTCATATGTCAGGTCACAAACCCCAGCCATCCCCTATTTCAAAAATCATAGAAACCCATTTTAGAAAGATTGGCGCTGACAAAGAGCTTTTTCTTTATCAGATCTTTATCCACTGGAATGATATTGTGGGAGAAAAATTATCAAAAAGATCACAGCCAAAATCACTAAAAAACGGGAGACTGGTTGTTACGGTTACCGACCCCGGGTGGATGACCCAGCTAAAATTTATGACACGACAGATAAGCGATTCCATCAACAAATTAATTGGCAAAATCATGGTTAATGAGATCTTCCTTGTAGTCGGTGAGCTCGAAAAAGACCCGGAAAAGAACATAGAGCCTTTTAAAACCAGGAATCTTAAGCCAGATGAAAATAAGCTGCTTTGTGAAGCAACCGAACATATTGCCGATCCAGAATTTAAGGAGCTGATAGAGAGAATAGTTAAGAAGCATTTGCTACATAATACCCACTAAACCCCCGCTCCGGATAGCCGAAATCCTGCATTTTCGTGACATTCCCGCGAAAGTGACGTGCGTCATCCCCAGCGCGAAGCGCGTGGGGATCTCCACGGGAATCTGGATCCCCGTTTTCACGGGGATGACTGCAAAATGTCATCCCGGCGAAAATGTCATCCCGGCGAAAATGTCATCCCGGCGAAAGCAGGGATCTAGATCCCGGTTTTCACCGGGATGACCGCTAAAGCCGGGATCTCAGTCTTCTAGATTCCGACTTTCGTCGGAATGACATCAAAAAACAGAAAGACCGGCCAAAAGTGCCGCCTACTGTCACTTTACTTATGCAACAAAGCCCCAATAATTTCATAACCTATTGAGATTGTGTATCTTTTCGTATAGAACATTTGGCATATCAATTGCTGTGTAAAGTAAGCCGGAGACCGGAGTTTAACCTACTAGACCGTCTCAAAAGTTTTGTCATTCCGGCACCCCGTTTTCACGGGGTACAGGCTCCAGCCGGAATCTATAAAGTTCGCGCTAGATCCCGACTTTCGTCGGGATGACAAATATGCGCAAAATTTATGAAACGGTCTACTACTTCTCATTTAAGAGGGGAGATTGAAATGAAGTTATTTCAGAATAAAAAGAATCTAATCCTGGCGCTTATCTTTACCATTAGCGCATCCGTTCTTCTGCCCGCGCGGCTATTTGCCGAACCAGGTGATAATATAATTAAAAATGCGCTTTCAGCGATAAATACTATTATAAAAGATAATAACAACGAAACAATAGGGAGCACCTATCTGGACCCCCTACTAACTCAACTTTGTATTATACAACTGAATATCGCATCGGTAACTACAGATGATCTAGAAACTTTGAGCAAGGTTATGCTTGGTCTTTATAAAAGCCCTTATCAAAGATATAACCGTGCTGATAACAAAAATTATTTTTACGTTCGTACATATATTATAAACATAGCCCTTGGAATAGCTTCAAACCTAAACCCACGTTTGCGTGATGAAGGAGTTAAACTACTTGGAAGATTGTACTCACTCGAGGGAAATTCACGCAAGGAGAAAAAGCTTTTAGGAACAGGTCTTAAGCCGGTCTGGGCACGAGAAGGTAAAGTTAATGCTTTAGTACAAAATACGGTAAAAACTCTAAGGCAAATGGTAGAGATTCACGATAGGACGGGAGAAGCGTTTAGCAACTCGGAACTTCTCGATATCAGCTATCAAGTAAAAACACTTTTTGGAAACGTTCCCGGTGCTACAGAACTTCCAGCAGACTTTGTTGAGGTGTTCAAAAAACTACATGAGTCTGGGGATCTCAGCGGGTCAAAGCCCTTAGGCTTGGCACGGGCGGTTTTTTATAATCCTCGTTTCCAACTCGCGGGTTTGGAACTCTTTGAATGTTTGGTATCGGAAGAAATGGAAAGGAAGGGAAGCGTAGCAACACCGTCTGACAAATTACTCATCGCAACAATTATATTTCGGTCTGGTGTGCTGGAGTCGACTGACGCTGGTATTAGGGAATTGGCTGAATCCATTCTTGAGCCCCTTGTATTCTCTGTCGGAAATGTACGACTGTTTGATAGGGAGAAAATGGCTCTAAAATTTTTAGAAATAGCAACGGTTGTGCCACAAGCTGACTCGGCCTTTAGTGCCCAGCAATTTATTCAGGCGATTTTGGCGACAGATTCGCTAGAAGTAGCCCTAAAACTGCTTGCAAAACTTCCGGGTGAAAGCGTGTCTGATGATGATCTGGCGCGAATTAACTACAAATTTTCCGGGATTTTGAGCATCGAAAGGGCGGGTGATAATTTTTCAGCAGTTAACATAAGTCATGCTGGTGGCAAATTAAAAGTGTTAAAACCAACGGAGGCGCAGGAAGGCGCAAGCTTTTCTGAAAGGGTCATTTCCAAGTTTTGGGAAAACATTAGAGAATACGGGAGGAATAGGCGAACGGATATTGCTGAACATGGGATAAGAATTTCAAGAAGGCATGGTAATAATTCACAAGATACACTTAAGGCTCTGTTGCACTCACCTGACCTGACAGTAAGTACTGCCGCACATAGCGCGC
>MGRR01000101.1:0-644 GCA_001798265.1 Deltaproteobacteria bacterium RIFCSPHIGHO2_12_FULL_43_9 | reverse complement strand
TGACATATCTGGGTCAAATTTACTGACCGTGCCGTTTGCCCTGGTATCTGTCACAGAAGAGGGATTTCCTCACAACCAAGACACCGCACGCGACATTCTTTCTATTCTTTCTTCTGATAATACTAGTAATGTGTTGCGAGCAATTCTTGAAGGTGCCAAGGTTAAATATAATGGCCGAATTATGAGTGGTCCCACAGAAGACCTTTTAGAAAGGGTTTTGGTTCCTACGGCCCGAACTAAAGCCAGAGGGTTTCTTGAACGTATGGAAGAACAACAACAACTAAGAAGAAATGTACCCACCACCCCCTCAGCTGTTGCTGCTTTAAGACCGGGAAATGACGCAGCGGATGAAACAACAACCGCTAGGGAGAATGCGCCTTGGTTTGTAAGATGGGCTAGAGCCATTAGTAGAGGTGCTGAAAGAGTAACCGGAAGAGAAGGGTCGCGCAGTAGGAAATAAAAAGCTTCTTTGATTCAGTATACCTCTGACTATCGTCATCCCTGACTATCGTCATCCCTGACTATCGTCATTCCCGCGAAAGCGGGAATCTCCCCGTCATTCCCGCGAAAGTGACGTGCGTCATCCCCAGCGCGAAGCGCGTGGGGATCTCCACGGGAATCTGGATCCCCGTTTTCACGGGGAT
>MGRR01000100.1:16893-19180 GCA_001798265.1 Deltaproteobacteria bacterium RIFCSPHIGHO2_12_FULL_43_9 | reverse complement strand
ATAGACTTAACAACGCCACCTCGTTTCATTATTTTATTTATTACATTGAATCACTGACCAACCAGATTGAAACAGACTCCGAAAAACTAATAAATAAAATAATGAAACGAGGTGGCGTTGTTAAGTCTATTGAAGATGGTTTTATACAAAGGCAGATTCAGGAAAGCGCGTTCAGGGCCCAGAAAAGCATTGAGGCTGGTGAGTCTGTCATTGTCGGAGTGAATAAATTCAATACCCCAGAAGAGATCAGGCCACCGATACACGCCATAGATAAAAATGTTGCGAATAAGCAGAAAGAGAGACTGGAGTACCTTAAAAAAGAGAGAAATTCGCAGGCGGTTTTAAAGGCGCTTTCAGCACTGGAAAAGGGTGCTACGACAAAAGACAATCTCCTCCCCCTGATACTTGATGCGGTAAAGGCATATGCAACCGTTGGTGAGATATCTGACAGCCTTAAAAGTGTATTCGGGACCTTCCAGCCGACAACATCATTATAGCTGGGGACGGAGCAAGAGTGTGACCTACGTCACTCTTGCTCCGTTCCCAAAGTAAATTCAAGTAAAATTAGCTAGTTACCGATAATCGTATTTGAGATGGAGCAACCTCGAAGGTCGTACTTCAAACAGTTTTTCCTGGTTTCCATACTAATCCATAGCGGAATTATCGTACTATTTTCATATCTCATCACTATTAAACTATTCGAAAGGGAAGCAAAAAAGGAGGAACCATTTTTGGTAAAGGTTTTTGAAGAACCGGTTGTTGCCATGCCCGTTGTCTCTATTCCAATGGAAAAACCGAAGCGAAGAGCATCAATCAATTATAACGATTTATGGTTTATACCCCATGGAGAAGATGGAATTATTGCAAAACAGACCGAAGAGACATCAATACACGGCATAAATGGTATCAAAAATATCCACGTTGCCGAGTATGTTTATCAAATAATTGACGGAAAGCTGCACTACCCCGGAGAATTCATTGAGAGAGAGGTTGAGGGTGTTGTTAGCGTTGATTTACCCATCGATGAGGGTGGCAGCTTTCTTCTAACAGATTTAAATATTAGAAGTTCATCGCATTATTTAAAAGTTTATATCCACAGACTCCTCAGATCATCATTAATTTATAAAATCCCATCCAATATGATTAATTACAAAGGAAAATATATTTTAAAGGCACATTTTATATTTGAATCAACAACCCTCGAAGATGATGAACTAGTCGAACGCGAAAGCTATTTTTCGGGCAATTCACTCTTTTTCTACAGAAACTATGTTAAAGATACATTTTCCTGGAACCTGGGACCCATATCCGGGCAATACTACTGGCATCCAGATCTGGCACCAGATTTAATTGAAATAGATTTAATTGCGGCAGCAAATTATCTCTACTCCCTCTTTACAGGGAAGAGAGATGCCGATGCGATGGAAAAGTATAGAAATGACCCTGCCTGGTAAAAGTATGTCATTTCGGCGAAAACATGTCATTCCGGCGAAAGTATGTCATTCTGGCGAAAGCCGGAATCCTGATCCCGACTTACGTCGGGATGACACGGTGACGTTTTTGCAATATCCCGACACTAATCAGGCTGAATTCAAATAAAATCCATAATAATAACGCCATCGCCCCCATGGTAATGGCATCCTGCGTGGGCGTAAGGACGGCAGAGGCAATTGCGATAATTAAAATGGCGTATCTCCTCTGTTTCCTCATTGTTTCTGTTGTTAAGAGCCCAAGCCAGGCTAGAAAACCTAAAATCATCGGGAGTTCAAAAACGACACCAAACATAAACATTAGTTTAGTGGTTATAGAAAAATACTCTTTAATGGTCAGAATTGCCTTGTCATGATTGCCGAAACTCAGAAGTAGTTTGAATCCATAAGGGAATACAAGATAGTAGGCAAAAGCCATTCCAGCTATAAAGAACAGGGTGGATACTATGATAAATGGTGCTGCGAATTTTTTTTCGCTTGTTCTTAGGCCTGGAGAGATGAAACCCCACAGTTGAAATAAAATAAATGGCATTGAACCTGCTATGGCAGCATAAAATGAGATTTTAAGTGTTATCATGAGTTCATCGAGAATACCTGTGAAGTATAAAAAGTGCTGATCTGGCGGAAGAATTTTAAAAAGAGGCGCTTTTATGAAATATAAAAGATAATCTTTGAATGTATATGCAACAAAAAATGCGATTGTTACTACAACCAAAGACTTAATTAACCTGGATCTTAGTTCATCAAGATGATCTAAAATAGGCATCAGGTGAAATTGTTCTTTAAGATTCGGCTGC
>MGRR01000100.1:0-16870 GCA_001798265.1 Deltaproteobacteria bacterium RIFCSPHIGHO2_12_FULL_43_9 | reverse complement strand
AATGTTTCGGAAAGAGTCCTTGATGCCATCGGATGCCTTGCGGAATTCCCTAAACCCGTTTCCCAAAGACTTTGCCAGATTCGGGAGACGTTTGGGGCCTACAACAAGTATCGCTATTCCCAGAATAATCACTAGTTCTGGGATTCCGATATTGAACATTTCTTTCTCCTTTTGTGAAGACTAATTTGCTGCTATATAGTATGTCAAATTCGTCATCCCGAGCCGAAGGCGAGGGATCTGTTCGCAATGACGGCAACGTCATCCCGAGGCGAAGCCGAGGGATCTCTTTTTCGTCATCCCCGTGAAAACGGGGATCTAGTACAGTCATCCCGGCGGAAGCCGGGATCTGGATTCCCGCGTTCGCGGGAATGACAGTGGGTGCTCATAAAGACGAGGAACTCGCAATGACGGAGGAATACTTATGCACTCGAAAGCTTTAACAATCTTGGCAATTATCGCAGTTGGATTGCTTGTTTTTCTTCTCTTTTTTTATCTTCCGAGAAAGACTGCAGAAAAGGATTTATCAATGAATGGGAATTCACAAGGCAAGGAACATGTAGTTATTGAATTGGATAAAGGTGGCAAATTAATCATGGATTTATATCCGGATGCTGCACCTAAAACTGTAGAAAATTTCAAAAAGCTTGTTAAAAAGAAATACTATGATGGCCTGACATTCCACAGGGTGGTTCCAGGTTTTGTGGTACAGGGTGGCGATCCTAGTGGTGATGGTAGCGGTGGTCCAGGATATACAATAGAAGCGGAATTCAATGAAAAACCACATTTGGTTGGTACAGTTGCGATGGCAAGAACCTCTGATCCTAATTCTGCTGGTAGCCAGTTTTATATCTGCTTAGCACCACAACCTTCATTAGATAGAAAATATACTGTCTTCGGTCAGGTTGTCGAAGGAACGGAAACACTGCCAAAGATCAAGATAGGGGATAAAATGGCGAAGGTTTATTTGGTTTCGGAATGACTAAAACGTCAATCTCTGTATTAAAAGTCTGACTTTTCTTACACGGGTCAGATAAGCCCGGGAAAAGAGAAATTCATACTGGGTCGAAATCATTCCTTACCTGTCATCCCCAAAGGGTGTGGGCATCTCACTGTATTTGTAAAATTGTTCACTCTTGTATTGAGAAATTTGTTCTTTCTTTCTTTCTTTCTTTCTTTCTTTCTTTCCTGTATTAAACTGGGCAACGAAGGGAATTTTAAAGGAGTGTTTTGTATGAATAAAATTTTATTGTCATTGGTTTTACTTTTTGGACTTAGCAGCTTCGCACTTGCAGAGAATGAAAAGGTTACAATAAAACTTTTTACAGGATCTGCTGTTTGTGAAAGTACAGATTTAATAGACGGATGCGGAAATACGGTAATGACGCTTGGCGAAGATGCTGTTATTGAGTTAGTAAAAGATGAAGATTCTACCGAGGATTATCAGACGTTTTCTGGAGAATGGAGCAAAAACTTTTCTGATGAAAGGTTAGAGTATTCAGCCAAAATTATGGTTCAGAAAGCCATTACATCAGCTGATGGTAAAACATACACAACGTATTGGTTAGCCGCTTTTACTGGCCCAACACAAGACACACAAGGTGGCTTATCTATGGGAGGTACTACTATAACGAACTTACTTGCAAATATGACTTCAGCAATGAGTGGTCCTTTATCGAAAAATGGTAAGTTTTATAGATCATTGCTTATTTTTGGAAACCTTACTCTTGATTCAAAGGAAAATAGTACTAAAATAATTCAGAAATCAGTTAGCAAATAGTAAGAACTAAATTATTTATATTAGGGCTGGATAAAATATCCGGCCCTTTTTTGTTTTCATTACTAGATTTTAATGGAAACACCGATTCGTAAGGCTCGCAATTTGCACAATAAAAACAGGCAGTAAACTAGAAGCCTGCTTTTATTGCAGTAAGTCCGCACAATTTAACCCTACTCCAAGCTATGAAACTAGTAAATGTGAAAGTTAAAAATAAGACGGCGGATTAAAATTAATAATCATTTGACTCTAAACCATCAGACCATACGTCATAGCCCATCATGTAAACGGCATTTAAGTCGTCTTCTTTTGCTCTCCTTACTTCCATAAACCTAAGCTAGCTCTTCCTCTAACCGTTCTGCAATCCAAATTTTTAATAATGTTTGATACCCAATATCACCTTTCTTTTTCGCAATCTTACGAAGCTTAGTGACCATTGATTTTGGTAGCCTAATACTTGTTGAAATTCCTGGTCTTGTACGTTTTTCTGGAGTAACTGTTTCAGATTTGGATTCATCCCACTCATTTGGATCATATTTATAGTCTCTATTTGTTTTTTTCATATGTCCCATCCTGTAATTATTCTTGCCATATTAAAACCAATGTCCTCAAAGATTAGCCTTAAAGATCTCCCTCCATCTGTTCTACCATCAATTCTAAAACGGTTTGGTCCATGCTTTTTCTTATTTGGAGTAATTATATATGTGTTGAAAAAAACTTCTTCTGCCTCAAAGGGTCTAATATTATGTATCATCAAATGATCCACATTATTTTCATCCCACATAAAGAAGTACCAACGTTTTCCCGTAAGGCCAGACATAAATACATCGTATTCTATATGTAGCTACGTTTCAATAGCTTTTATTTTGGTTAGTATAAGTGTTCTAAAAAAGTAATGTAAACGAGCCGGACCTTGGCTACCAGTTCCCTGCAAATCTGAACGACCATATTCAAGGTTAGAATTAAGGGCATTCAAAAACGGCCCAAATGGGGTGTATGTACAAAAATCTAGACACTATCGGCCGTGAGTTATAGAAGGGTCTTCTATAACTCAAAAAATGAGTGTATTGCGATTTATAGGAAGCGGGGAACGGGAATGACGAAGAGATCCTTCGCTCCGCTCAGGATGACGAGGGAGCTCGAAATGAAGTGGAAATTATTGCAGCCCTTTTCGCAGGAATTCTTCACTCTCTTCTGCGCCTGGCTGCTGTTGCTCTCCACCAGTTCCAGGCTCTTTTGGTTCGGTTCCCGCGAGGAAGGCTTCATATACTGGGTCTTCGGTATCGGTGGTGGCAAGTTTCCCGGTTTTTCTGTCGATACTTGCAAATACAATTCCTTCCGGGACATCGAAATCTCTTACAGGAAAATCTTTGGTAGCTTCTTTCATATAATCTAACCAGATAGGTGCCGCGGTCTTTCCACCAGCTTCTCCTTTGCCCAACGAGGATACATCATCAATCCCAGTCCATACACCGGTTAAAATATAGGGGGTGAATCCAATGAATAGCGCATCAGTGAAATTATCAGTTGTTCCTGTCTTGCCCGCCGCTGGGCGTCCAAGGCTTCTTATGGATCTCCCAGTTCCAAACTGTACTACCTCTCTCAAAAGATGCGTGACTAGGAAAGCAGTCTGGGGTGAAATGACCTGATCTGAGGGTGTTTCAGTGGTTATGGATTCAGCAGAAAGTGGTTGTTTTGGAATAAACTCTTCTAAAATATTACCATCCCTGTCTGTTAGTTTTTTTATAAAGTACGTAGAAAGTTTCCTGCCATGATTCATGAAAATACCGTAAGCGGTGGTTAGTTCATCAAGGGCTACTACGGACGAGCCAAGGGCAAGTGAAAGGTCTGGCGTAAAATTGGCAGTAAACCCAAGCTTCTTGGCGTAGTCAATGATGTAAGGCACAGAGATATTCTGAAGTATCTTGATTGTTACGACGTTTCTTGAATGGATTAAAGCCGTTCTTAATGTTGTGTCTCCATAAAAAACCTGTTCATAATTTTCAGGAGTCCATTTTTGATTCCTTAGTGCATCATCATAAACTATGGGGGAATCAACGATTATTGTTGCGGGGGTAAATCCCTTGTCCAGGGCCGCAGAGTAAATAAAAGGTTTAAAAGCCGAACCTGGCTGTCTTAATGCCTGAGAGGCCCTGTTAAATTCACTATCTTCAAAACTATATCCACCAACCATTGCGACTAATGCGCCAATTGAATCATAGGAAACCAAAGCTGCTTGTACTATGGGAGCCTGTTCCAGCTCCAGGCTTAAACTGGTATCTGTGATTCCAGTTACTTTAACTAAAATTTCATCTCCAACCCGTAGTACTTCGCCGGGGTGTATTAACGGGGATTCCCAGCCTGCCAGATCAGGATTTGGTGTCCTTGCCCATCTCATGGAGTCGAAAGGAATGGTTCCTTTTCTGTTGCCGACCCCGACAGTTACTGAATTTGAATCGAATGTGAGAACTATACCGTGTACAATGTCGCCAACCCTGATTGGTGTTAGTTCCTCTTTTGTCGATTCATTTGTGGCCGGTGATTTTAAATCGTTTTTTGCCGGGATAACGAGTGAAAATCCCTGCGCGGCCGCTACCTGCTCCTGATGGATTCTCCTGAGTGCCGATTGCATTGATTCATTTGTCTGGTGGTTCGTAATTGCCCCGCGGTATCCGCGTCGTTTATCAATCTGTTTGATTCCAGCTTCAACTGCTTTTTGAGCTGCCTTTTGCATTTTTAGATTTAATGTCGTGTAAACCTTCAATCCTTCCCGATAAACCTTCTCCATTCCATATTTTTTAATTAAATAGCGCCTGACATGCTCCGTGAAATATGGAGCCTGCTCCAGATTAATATCTTTTCTTTCCAGAATTTTTATTTCCTGCTTCAGGGCCTCATCTGCCTGTTGTTTTGTAATATATTTGTCTTCAATCATTCTAGTCAGGACATATTCCTGTCTCTCTTTAGCATACTGAATATTTGGTAATTTGCTTGGTGCCTGCACCAGGCCGGCAAGTAGCGCGGCTTCGGCCAGCGTTAGATCCTTGATGTTCTTATTAAAAAAGTTTGATGCGGCAGCTTGAATACCATACGCGCCATGACCAAGATATATCTGGTTTAAATAGATGTAGAGGATTTGTTTTTTTGAAAATTCTCTCTCAATCTTCATTGCGAGAATTTGTTCTTTTACTTTTCTTGAAAAGCGCCTCTCTGTTGATAGGAGAAGGTTTTTAGCAACCTGTTGAGTTAAGGTACTCCCTCCCTGAACGACCCTCCCAGCCTTTATGTTGCTGATAGCGGCCCTTAAGATACCCTCTAAATCAATTCCTCTATGCTCCCAGAAGCCCTTATCCTCAGCGGCGATAAAGGCATCTATTAACCACTTAGGAATATCTTCATATTTTATTAGAAGCCTTCTCTCTTCAAAAAATTCACCTATCTTGGAGTTGTCAGAGCTAAAGACCTCGGTAACGGTTCGCGGATGGTATGTTGCTAAGGTCTTAATATCCGGGATGTTTTGGGAGAAATAGGCATATGTTAACAGGCCGGTTAGGATTAATAGGACTATGAAAACTGACAGAATTACTAATAATATTCGCATATTAAAGCGCTACACTGTATATAAGTTGATAGCGCCACTACACATAGTAACATATTTTTGTAAAAATCTTTATATATCGATGAAATGAAGTCAAAATAAGGGGTTTAATGGAACAGGGATATATTACAAGCATTGATGGAACAACCATTTTTTACCAGACGCAGGGGAGTGGTTTTCCGATAGTTTTTTGCTATGGGGTTACCTGTGGTCCATGGCACTTTCACTATCAATGGGAATATTTCAAGTCAAAGTACAAGGTAATTATGCTCGATTACCGCGGGCATAATCGTTCGGGTATGCCTTCCAATTATTCTGAACTAACAATTAGAAAATGTGCCGAGGATGTCCGTGCTGTTTTAAATCACCTGGGGTGTGAAAAGGCTATTTGTGTTGGTCATAGCATGGGAGTAGCTGTGCTTGTCGAGCTTTCATCCATAATTCCGGAAAAGCTGAGCGGGTTAGTTTTGATCTGTGGAAAGGTTGATAATCCTTTTGAATCGATGTTTAGATCAAAATTTTCACAGGTTGGTTTTGAGGTATTAAAATGGGGGTATCTTAACACGCCCCGTATTTTTAATTTAATTTACCGACGGGTACTTCCATCTAAGTTGGGGCATTCTCTAATTTCCACGCTAGGATTTAATAAAGCCCTGTCTCAGGCCGATGATATTCAGACCTATATTGAAGGCGTTTCCAGGCACCCGCCGGAAACCCTATTATACCTGCTACAAAATTACGCGAAATACGATGGTAAACCACTGCTTGGCAAAATAAAATGTCCAACCCTTATTATAGGTGGGGAGAATGACCTTATTACTCCGATTGAACATCAGGATTTTTTGGCGAAAGCGATACCCAACGCGGAGTATGTGAAGATTCCATACGCGAGTCATTGTACGCAGCTCGATATGCCTGAATTTGTTAATCTCAAACTGGAACAGTGGCTTGAAAGGATAAACCTAAGTTGATCTTGGCAATTTATAAAAAAATAGCTATAAAAATTGTAACTGTTCACCCCGTTTGTCATCCCTGCGAAAGCAGGGATCTACGATTAATGTCATCCCGGTAAAAACCGGGATCTGGATTCCCGCTTTCGCGGGAATGACACCTACGGGAATGACAACTGAATAGTTATTAAAAATCAATGTGTCACAGTATTAGGAGATAAATAAATGACATATGTGATCTGTGAGCCATGCATTAGCGTCAAGGATACTGCCTGTGTGGATGTCTGCCCGGTAGATTGCATACATCAGTCAGACGACAAATCCTCGACCCAGCTTTATATTGATCCAGATGTTTGCATTGACTGTGGAGCATGTGTTCCTGCCTGTCCCGTCGAAGCGATATTTCCTGTAGAGGAAGTTCCGGATAAGTGGAAGCAGTTTACGGCGGTCAATGCTCAATATTTTAAAAAATAATAACTATTCACCACATTTGTCATCCCTGCGAAAGCAGGGATCTCCCACGAAGAGATTGCTTCGTCGGGGCTTCGCCCCTCCTCGCAATGACGGAATTGTCATCCCCGTGAAAACGGGGATCTATTAAACTTCCAGAATAATTGGAACGACCAAGGGACGTTTGGAGATTCTTTTTTCGAGCAAGCGCCTGATCGCCACCCTGATTTCATCATGCGGGTCTGAAAATTCATGGGTGGTTGCAGAGAGTGAGTCTGAAGCCACGTTTTTCATCTCTTCTATCAGATCTTCAGAATCTGTAACGCCTTTGCAGATAATATGAGGGCCGGTGACAATCGAAGCGGTGCTCTCTTCCTTGATGATTACAACTATAACAACTCCTCCCCTTGCCAGCTGGCGGCGTGTTCTGATTAATGCGCCGGATATCCCCTCATGAATTCCGCCCTCTACAAAATTCTTCTCTATCTTAAGGAGTTTAGTTACAAGGGCCTTGTCATTCTTGATCTCCAGACAATCTCCATTTTCCATAACAAAAATATGTTGCTCGGGTACTCCGGCATCTTTGGCAAGGTCCGCATGTTTTGCCAGTAATCTATAATTACCATGTATGGGGATGAAATATTTTGGTTTAATCAGATTAATAAGCAGTTTTTGATCTTCCTGCCCTCCGTGACCAGATATATGTATTAATTTATCACTTGATTCTATGACTTTAGCTCCTTGTTTATAGAAGCCATCAAACATATGTCCGGTTGATAATTCATTCCCCGGGATAATTCTTGCCGAATGGACCAATATATCCCCTTCAGAAACCTTGACGTATGGATTTTCCCCGGCCGCGATTGCCGGTAAAGCTGCACCCCGTTCTCCCTGTGTGCCTGTTGCCAAAATCATGATTTCATTTTCCTTAACCCTTGAAATCTTTTCAGGAGGAACAATTAATGTGGTTGGAAGTGAAATATAGCCCAGTTCCACGGCAAGAGCGAGATTTTCAGTAAGGCTTCGCCCCAGAAAGGCGATTTTCCTGTGATACCTCACTGCCAAATCAACAAACTCCTGTATGCGTCTAATATGAGATGCGAATAAACCAACAAAGATTCTACCCTTGGCAGGTTTAAATATTTCATCAAACGAGGCGATTAATGTATTTTCAGAAGGGGTATTCCCGGGGACTTCAATGTTTGTGCTGTCTGACATCAGAAGAAGTGTCTCTTTTTTCCCAAGCTCCTTAAATCTTTCTGTGGAAATCCTTTCCCCCTTGTACTCTGATTGGTCGATTTTAAAATCACCTGAATTAATAATGGTACCAAAAGGGGTATGTAGCGCGATTGCGCACGCATCAGGGATGGAGTGATTTACTGCGATAAACTCCGCCTCGATGGATCCAATCCTCACTCTTCCTCCGGGCTTAACCTCGGTCATTTCCGGTATTGGCATCTCAAGATCTGTAAATTTCTTCTTAAGAAGAGCCAGGGTGAATGGAGTTGAAATTATATCCATCGGTTTTTGTTCAATTAAGAACGGCACGGCCCCAATGTGGTCTTCGTGACCATGCGTGATCAGCAATGCCGAAATTTTTCGATCAGGGGCTAGCAGGTAGCGAAAATCTGGTATCACATAATCGACCCCAATTGTTGGATCAGGGAACATAACCCCGCAATCCATGACCACCCTCTCTGCCCCAGCTTCAATTACCATTGTGTTAAGCCCGAATTCGCCCAGACCACCGAGGGGGATTACTCTTATTGACATCGATGTTCCTGCCTTCCTATTTCAAATTTTCTAATCTTTGTGTGGCGAGCATTGCCCATTCACTCCCCACGTCATATTTTTTATTTAAAGTAATTATATCTTTATAAAAGGTTATGGCCCGATCTTCGTAAGGAAGACCCTTGTTGCGTAAATTTAGGAAAAACTCCTCTTTTTTTATGTCCTTTTCTTCCTCGGGAAGTGGAAAGCTAAGGATTGTATACCCTGTAATCTCATATGCGAGGCCGATTTTAAAGAGAGAGGCCATTGTCCACTCTCTTACATTTAGCTGGATTATTTCATCATAACCTTTTTTCATCGAATTCAGGGCCTCCTCCCTGGCCTTGATAAAGGCATTCAAGGGCATATTTTTATCTTTAAGCGATAAAGTTGCCACGCTAAATAATTCGTCATTCAGGGCAAATTTCGCGTTTGCGACATATTCAATTGTCAGCGGAGCAACCAGGTTTTTATATTTATTATATAAAGTAATCACTTCTTCAAATTTCTCTTTGCTCTCGTTCTCTTTCCCGGTTATTTTCAGGGTCCGGGCGAGTTTAAAGGTTCCTATTATTAGAGGAACCGGGCGATTGAAATTTTTGATCAGAAAATATTTGTAATTCTCAGCAGCCTTTTCCCATTCCCCCACTTCTTCGTATTTTGTTCCCAGTTCAAGGGACGCCTCATTAAACATTGCATTCGAGGTGGTACAGATAAATAAAAGAACAAAAATTATATAGTGAATTTTCATGGTATAACCAGGACTTGTCCTGCCCGTATCCGGGAACCCGAAAGATCATTGGCTTCTCGAATTGATTCCACAGTTACATCGTGATCTTCGGCTATAGAGATCAAATTATCACCTCCCTGGACGGTGTAATATTTCACACCACTGCCTGTAGTACTCCTTTCATTGGATGGAACTCCCTTCAGTCGCGCCAGGAATCTTTCCTTGCCACCTTCTGGAATTCTCAGATCGTAACCTGTGGGAATCAGATTCCTGCCACCCCACACCTCCTTAGTCAGCGCGGGATTCAGGAATTGAAGAATCTCTTTATTTAGTCTGGTATAAATTATCAGTGAAGAAAGAGAAATAGGCTTTACCATTTTAACCGTGTCAAACTCCACGGGATCAGCCACGGGTAGTTTGCCAAAATATCGTTCATAATGGGTCTGGACCTCAAGTGCAGCAAGAAATTCAGCATAGAAATTTTTTGACGCGAAACCAAATGTTCTGGATTCATAGTTGTTCGTAATCCACACGATATCTTTTGTGCCGCTTCTCACTGCTGCTTTGCGCATACCGGCGGGGCCATGATTATACGCTGTAACTGCCAGTGGCCACGATTGAAGCATTTCATAATTTATTTTTAGCAATTTTGCCGCCGCCACGGTTGATGTAATTGGATCGTTTCTTTCATCAACCAAAGAGTCAACCCGCATAAAAAGCTTTCCGGTTGATCTTATAAATTGCCATATGCCTGAGGCCCCGACCCTTGATCTCGCCCTTAGATTAAATGAAGACTCTACGAATGGCAGACGTGTTAATTCTATCGGCATACCCATTCTTGCGAAGATTTCCTCCATTTGATCTAAATATCTGCCGGCAAAATATATTCCCTGGATGAATTGATCTTTCTGCCCCACCTGTGCCCTGATATTTCTTAATCGTGATGCCTCATAAAAAATGTCATTCCCCTTTGCATGTTTAAATTTTTGATAGAGAAGAGAGGCGGTTGGCGATAATTTTGAGGGATCTTGTCTGTTTTTATGAATCTCAAGCAATACTTTTGAGATCTCTTCCTTTACGCTATTTATTCTTCTGTTTTTTATCCTCTGTTTATTTCCTTCACTCAGGTTTTTCTGGCGGTTTAAATCACTTATATCGACATGCGTGTATATAACCAGCCATTTTGTATCATGTATTACAATCTGATCCGTTGTGTATTTGCCGTAAATCTCCTTCCAGAAATTTACCCTGAATTCCATCCCCGGTGGAACTTTAAATGTTGTCTCGGGGTCGTAGTCGGGAATATTCTGTTTGGCGAAATTTGGAGAAGCAAGGTATCGGATTTTCCCTTCGTCCGGTGATTCCGGTTTTATTGGAGCTGAATCATCGGTGTCTATTTGACTGCTCTCCTCAGCCTGAATTTCTTCAGGCACTGGAAGAAGATTCACCGCATAAACAACGGCAATAGTAAAGGTGGCAAAATAGATTCCAAGCACTATTTTCATTGCTGACGGGTGAAGTTGCACAATAACTCTCCGATCTTCTCCTGATAGGAATAAAGCTCTCTGGTCCTTCCCCTTGGGTCATTAAATAAAAACGCGAAGGCCAAAAGTTCACCATCTTTTGTCGGAGCATAGCCTGCGAGTGTGGCAACACCCGTGATTGTTCCGGATTTTGCCCTGATTTTTCCTTTGGCCCCATTACTTTTAAATCTTCTTTCCAGGGTGCCTTCTTCACCGGCTACCGGTAAGGAAAACCAGAAACCCGGGAATAAGACCATATCCTCAGACATCTTTTTAAGTATTGTGGTGAGCAGATCCGCTGAAACACGGTTCTGTCTGTCGTATCCAGATCCATCCACCATAACGAAGCTTTCCGGCTTAATTCCCAAAGAGGCCAAAGATTCCTTTGCCGCCCGTAACCCCTTTTCCATACTTCCAGGCGCCCCATACTTATGGGCTCCCAAAGCCTTAATTAATTGGTTGGCAATCATATTGTTGCTGAAATTCATCAGATCTTTAATAACGAGATCAAATGATTTTGATTTATATATTAACAACTCTCTTGCGCTTGCCGGTGTCTCTTTATGCCCAATTACACCGGAAATCGTGATTCCTCTCTGCGCAAATATGGATTTTAACACGGCTCCCGCATACATGGGTGGATTACTTATGCTCCTGTATGCCCTCTCCCCCTTTCCACCTAATGGAATTGATCCCGAAACCACGATGATATTCTTTTCTCCATCTGCTTTTCTGATAACTGATATAGTGGATTTTGAACCACCGGTTCTTGCCTGATTAATTATCTTTATAAACTCGTTTGGCGGATCAATCTCAACCTTTGCCGGTGATCCATTACTATTTCCCGGCCGGATAAAGAGTGAAATTGAATTAAAATTCGCGGCCACGGCGGAAACAGGCGCGACATACGCGCGGTCACCCGGGGGGACATCGTAATTCCTGTCAAAATAGAAATCATCAATGACGACATCGCCTGTGATCCCCGTAAAACCGCGAATGGCAAGCTCATTCGCGAAATAATAAATCATTTCCGTGACAAAGAATGTGTCACCATCACCTTGTATATAAAGGTTTCCTGTAATTTTATTCCCCTCAATTTTCCCATCAGTTAATGCCTTGGTAAGAAATTTATATTGGGGACCTATCTCTTTTAAGGCTGCTGCTGCTGTTAATATCTTTGCGTTTGAGGCCGGTATTAATAGTTTTTCGCCATTCTTTTCAAAAAGCACCTCTCCATTTTTAAGAGAGACCACCTTTATCCCAATCTGTGTGTTACGCAGTGCGGCATTTGATAGAATATGGTCTATTTCTAATGCCAAAGTTTTTGGTGTAGTCTGTGCCGCGTAACCCTGCGCGGGATAAAGGAGGGAGGATAGGGCGATGATTTTAAAAACAAATATGTGGTTCCGGATAATTTTTGTTATGTTCATAATGTTTACTTTTTATGGTTGCGCCAAACTATCCAAAACACCCAAAAACACCCTGGTGGTTCCAATTGAAGCTATGCCAACCACATTGGACCCACGTTTTGCTACAGATGCCTATTCACAATGGCTAACCTCACTGATTTTTGATTCCCTTGTCCGGGTAAATAAAAATTTGGAACCCGAGGGTGAGGCGGCTTCATCCATCCAGATGCTTGATGAAAAGACCTACCTTTTTTCTCTTCATCCAGATTTGGTATTTCATAACGGAAAAAGGGTAACGGCAGAGGATGTTGTGTGGTCTTACAGCAATTATGTTGATCCACAGGTAGCCTCACCATTTGCCGCAGCCTTTAAAAAGATTAGGACTATCAACGCTTTAGACAAAGATACCATTAAGATCACCCTCGATCAACCATTTGCCCCGTTCCTGGTAGACCTCTCCCTGTTAAAAATTTTACCGAAGGAGGCAGGCTCTCCACCCAATCCTTCTTTCTCCAAGGCCCCTATTGGCACAGGGCCGTTTAAGACGGTGTTGCTTTCCCAATCTAGTGCGGAATTGGAACGGGTTGATAAAAGTGGGGATAGAATAGAAAGGGTTAATTTTATTTTGGTCCAAGATGCCAATACGCGCTTTCTTAAGCTGAAACAGCGTGAGGTAGATCTCCTTCAAAACACATTAGACCTGCATCTGATTCCGGAGGTAAAGAAGGATGACAATCTGGTTTTTGTCTCTGAGCCCGGTATTACATATCAATATCTGATATTCAATTTCCGAGACCCGATTCTGAAAAATATTAAGGTTCGCCATGCCATTGCCCATGCGATAAATCGGGAGATGATAATCAGGTTTCTTCTCTCCAATGCTGCTACAGAAGCCACTAGTCTATTATCGCCACAGAATAAATATTTTAGATCAGGTCTTAGGCATTATTCCTATGATCTAGTGAAAGCCAAAAAACTTCTGGATGAAGCTGGGCTTAAAGATCCCGACGGGGATGGTCCGTTGCCAAGATTTAAATTGGAATATAAAACATCAAACTCCAATGATGCAACCGATCTGGCTCAGGCTATCAGGGACCAGCTCCACTCAGTAGGAATTGAAATCAACGTAAGAACATATGAGTGGGGAACATTCTATCAGGATCTGAAAACCGGAAATTTTCAAATAGCCTCCGGCAGACTCGTTGGGATTACGGACCCCGATATCTATTTTGATATTTTTAGCTCTTCCAGATTCGCTCCAGAGGGGAGAAATAGGGGGTATTACTCCAACAAAGAGCTGGATGATTTGTTGGAAAGGGGAAGGGTTACCACGCTGTTTGAGAAGAGAAGGCCCATCTATGATAAGGTGCAGGAGATAGTAGCCAATGAAGTTCCTTACTTAAGTCTTTGGTACCTGAATAATGTAGCCGCGTATAGAAAAGGAATCAGCGGATATGAAATGTATCCAAATGGAAGCTATCGCTTCTTAATAAATATTCACAAATGACATAACTGTCATCCTGAGCCTTCTCGTCATCCTGGGCCTTCTCGTCATCCTGGGCCTTCTCGTCATCCTGGGCCTTCTCGTCATCCTGAGCGAAGCGAAGGATCTCAACGCGAGATTGCTTCGTCGCCTTCGGCTCCTCGCAATGACAAAAACGTCATCCTGAGCGGAGCGAAGGATCTCAGCGAACAGATCCCTCGCTTCGCTCGGGATGACGAGGCTTCGCTCAGGATGACGAGGCTTCGCTCGGGATGACGAGGCTTCGCTCGGGATGACGAGGCTTCGCTCGGGATGACGAAGTTTCGCTTCGGGATGATCCCACAAAATCCGATACGGATTGAGGAGGCATTTACATGCCAAAAGAGAGTACAATTCTTGTAGTTGATGATGAAGACAACGTTGTCAAATCCCTTGAGCGGACCCTTCGTGGTGTAGGAAGGGTAATAGGGACTACCAGTCCGTTTGAAGCGCTGGAGCTTTTAAAAAAGGAACCGGTGCAGGTGATAATAGCTGATCAAAGAATGCCCCGGATGAATGGGATTGAGTTTTTGACCAAGGTTTATGAAAAGTATCCCGATATCGTCAGGATTATTTTAACGGGATACACCGACATTGCCGATCTGATTGACGCAATTAATTCCGCCCGTATTTACAGGTACCTCACAAAACCATGGGAAAATAAGGAGCTGCAATTAATTGTGGAGCAGGCCCTCGAAAGGTACGATTTGCAGACGCAAAATAAATCATTAATATCCCGCCTCAAAGATCAAAATAAAAAATTGGCGCAGAAAGAGAAAGAACTTCTTGGGGTTAACAAAGGCCTTGAGAGAAGTATCGCTGACAGGACAAGCGAGATAAGAAAGATAAATTCAAAATTACAGAAACAAGCCATTACGGACGCCCTTACTAATTTATATAACAGGCGATATTTTCTCCAAAGATTGGGTGAGGAAATCAGCCGGGTTGAAAGATTCCAGCGTAATCTTTCCCTCTTAATGGTCGATGTTGACTATTTTAAAGAATATAACGATATTTCCGGCCACCCATCCGGAGACAAGGCTCTGAAAAAAATAGCCAATATATTAATTGAGAATTCGAGAAAAGTTGATACGGTTGCAAGATATGGTGGTGAGGAATTTGTAATCCTGCTTCCGGAAACCCCCAAGGAGGGTGCCAAGTTGTTTGCTGAAAGGATCAGAAAGGCAATTGAAATGACCAAATTCGATTTTCAGTCAAGGCTTCCTTCAAAAAATATGACCATCAGTATTGGTCTTGCATCATACCCTGAAGATTGCCCTCCGGATAAATTAATAGCTAATGCTGACAAGGCCCTTTACGATGCCAAGAAAAAGGGAAGAAATTGCGTAGTTGTAGTGAAATGAAGTGGTCAAAACTATCGATCAATGTTCCATCGATAATATCTGAAGAGTTGGGTGCTCTCTTAATCGGTTTTGGAGCCTGCGGTATAGAAGAGAAGTTTCTTGTTTATGATGAGCTCCAACCTCTCGGCCAGTCCCTGAAATGTGAGGAATTTCTAAAGCTGAAGCGATCTCAAAATGTGACACTGGACGCGTATTTTAAAACACTTGATCGGGGGAAAATAAAAAAAATAGTAGAAAGCATAAAATTGGTTCAAACTTTTACCATCGGCAAAAACGATCTTCAGGCACATATCGAAGAAATAGCCGATAAAGATTGGAATAAGGAATGGAAAAAGGGTTTTAGACCGATCAAAATCGGGATGAACCTTATAATTTCTCCGTCATGGGACCGGAGGAGGTATGGGTCGGATGAAACGGTGATTTATATCGATCCCGGGCAGGCCTTTGGAACAGGGCACCATTTTACTACGGCGTTTTGCTTAGAATATCTGGAACACATTATTAAAAAGAATAAAATAAACACCCTGCTCGATGTAGGTACAGGCTCCGGTATATTGGCAATTGCCGCGGCCAAGCTCGAAGTATGTAGCATCACTGCAATTGATATCGACAAAAAAGCCCTTGCGGTAGCAAGGCAAAACTCCATTATAAATAATGTTTCTAATAAAATAGTTTTTAGCAATGAGCCATTGGAAAAAATAACTGCCAAGTTTGATTTAATTATTGCAAATATCCTTCTGCAGACAATATTGGAATATGCCCCGTTTTTTAAAAAACTCCTGAATCCAAAAGGTCAATGCGTAATTTCCGGAATTTTAAAAAATCAAAGAAAAGACACTATAGAGGGATTTGTAAATAGAAATTTCTTTAAGCTAATTTCGGAAGAGGAAGACGGAGAATGGATTTCGTTTCTCTTTAAGAAAGAACAGTAATGATCCGCCTTTTGGTTGATTCAAACATATTAAATAAAGATATTATAGAGCTTGGCGGGGAGTACCATCACAAGCTTTTAAGGGTACTTAAGGTGCGTGTTGGAGATAAGGTGGAGCTTATTGACGGGCGTGGCACGATATTTGAGACGGAAATATATAGTACGTCAAAAACCACAACCTCTCTAAAATCCATAAACAAAAAATTTATCCCAAAACCAAAAACAGAAATAACGCTGATTCAGGCAATAGCAAAGGGTGACAGATTTGATTTTGTAATACAGAAAGCAACAGAGCTAGGTGTCTCCAGAATTGCACCTATTATAACCCGGAGAACAGTAGTTAAGATTCCCAAAAATAAAGAAAAGGGCAAGGTTGAGAGATGGAGGGAAATAGCAAGACATGCCTTGGAGCAATCTGGACTGGCATGGTTACCTGAAATAGATGAACCTAAATCTTTTGAAGATTTCATAAGATCTTTTAAAGCGTCGAAACTAAACCTCTTTTTCTATGAAGAAGAAAAACAAAATAGTATAAAGGAGGTCTGGCCAGCATCCACGCCAGAAAACATATCAATCCTTATAGGCCCGGAAGGGGGTTTTGATCCGGCTGAGGCTGGATTGGCTACCAAAGCTGGTTTTCGGAGCCTTTCTCTGGGCAAAACCATCTTTCGTACGGATACGGCCCCCTTGGTTGCCCTTTCAATCGTTCAATTTCTGACAGGTAATTTACGTCATCCCGAGGCGTAGCTTCGTCGCCTGTGGCTCCTCGCAATGACAAAAACGTCATCCTGAGCGGAGCGAAGGATCTCAACGCGAGATTGCTTCGTCGCCTGCGGCTCCTCGCAATGA
>MGRR01000099.1:16203-17117 GCA_001798265.1 Deltaproteobacteria bacterium RIFCSPHIGHO2_12_FULL_43_9 | reverse complement strand
CGGGATGACGGAAAAGAGATCCCTCGCTTCGCTCGGGATGACGGAAGAGATCCCTCGCTTCGCTCGGGATGACGGAAAGCTCCCTTGGAGTGACAACACGACAAAACTTACTTCAAATGAAACAGGTTCCTTGCGTTTTCGGCTGTAATGCCTGATAGGGCTTCAAAATCCATATTCAGAACCTTCGCGAGGGCCTCGCAGGTGAACCTGACAAAACCGGGCTCGTTTCTTTTTCCCCTCATTGGAACAGGGGCAAGATATGGCGCGTCGGTTTCAATCAGGATTTTATCTTGTGGGACGATTTTTGCGGCATTTCTGATCTTTTCCGCCTTTGGAAATGTAACAATACCCGAGAATGAGATATAAAATCCTAAATCGAGATATTTTTTCGCCATATCTGAATCACCCGTGAAGCAGTGAATAACCCCAGTCATTTTACCGCCGAACTCTTCAAGGATTTTAATTAATTCGTCGCTGGCCTCCCTATCGTGCACGATTACTGGCAGAGAGCAGTCAAGAGCGATGCCAATTTGCCTCCTCAGTGCCCTTCCCTGGTCGTCTCTGGAGGAATAATTATAGTGAAAATCGAGTCCAATCTCACCGATAGCAACGATCCTTTCTTTGGTTATTGAGTCCAGAATATCCTGCTCAATCTGCTTGTTGAAATATTTCGCGTCATGTGGATGAAGTCCGACCCCGCCATAAACACTCTCAAATGTATTAACGATTTCAATTGTTCGTTGAATACTCCCCGGGGTGCTACTTACGGTTATGATCTCGGAGACCCCGTTACCAATAGCACGTTTTATAACCTCACCCATATCATCTTTAAATTTTTCATCGTCCAGATGGGCGTGGGTATCTATGAGCATCAGGATTCTTTCGTATCAAGACTTTTAATAAAAAAATTATCA
>MGRR01000099.1:13282-16195 GCA_001798265.1 Deltaproteobacteria bacterium RIFCSPHIGHO2_12_FULL_43_9 | reverse complement strand
CTGCTTGTTCGTGTTGTATTCAAGGGCGGTTTTTATTTCCTCAAGCCTATCTACCCTTCTGAATAACTCTTCGATTGTCAATCTGGCCGCTTCCTGTTTTATTTCATGGAAAGAGGATTTATTTAACAAATGCGTATTCTCTCCACTCTCTTTCCATATAATGATGTCCCTGTACCAGGACGAGATTAACTCCAGCGTCAGAGGCAAATTCTCCTTGTCCTGTGCTAGTTTCTCCGACAATGCAAAAAGCTCTTCAATTCCAGCGGTGCTATCAAGGTCGGCTGAAGAAATGAACCTTTGAATCATCCCTAAATAGGTTTCCGAACCCTTTTTCCATTCCCCGGCCACTAAAGACTTGGCCCGGCCAATGCTTCCTTCAGCTGCTAGCGAATAAAATCGCGCATCTTCATCACTTAATCTGAATTCTTTTTTTAAAATGTCAGATAGTTGATTCGACGAGATTCCACCAAACTTTACATTCTGACATCTACTAATAATGGTAGGAAGTAAAAGCTCCTTTTTTGATGAAACCAAAATAAAAAGCGTCCTTCGCGTTGGTTCTTCCAGGGTTTTCAGGAATAAATTAGCCGCTGCCGCCAATAATAACTCTGCCTTGTCAAATATAAAAACCTTCCATCTCCCCTCGTAAGGCTTAAATGACACAGCCCTTAAAACCTCGCGAAGCTGTTCTGTTTTTATATTTTCACCATCCGGCTCGATTATTCTTACGTCAGGATGGGTTCTGTTAGTAATCTTTTTGCAGCTTATGCATTCATCGCAGGCGTCAAGCGAGCTTTGTGGGTCAATGGGATTGTGGCAGTTAAAAACCTTCGCGATATTTTCCGCGACCAGTCTCTTTCCAACACCTTCAACCCCTGAAAAGAGATACGCGTGCGGAACGCGCCCGGATTGTATCGCGCTACGCAACTGAGAAATTTGTTTGGAATGTCCCAGAATATTTTTTAACGCCACTGCCTCAACTTCTCTTCCAATATATGCCTTAATTTCGTTTGCAACTCATCTACGCCACAGGTTGCGTCAACAACCAAAATCCTATGAGGCTCATTTTTTGCCAGCCCTAAAAATCCCTGTCTTACCCGCTTATGAAAAACCAGATCCTCCCCCTCAAGCCGATCAACCCCCTTCTTTGTCGCCCTCTCGATGCCAACCTCCGCTGGGATATCCAGTAAAAACGTCAAATCAGGCTTTAGCCCGTCTGTTGCGATTTCAATGGACCTTTTAACCAATTCAGGATCAATCCCGCGCGCATGCCCCTGGTAAGCCAGTGTTGAATCAAAGAATCTGTCACAAAGCACGATCTTTCCACCAAGAATCGCGGGCCTGATAACCTCAAGCACATGCTGAGCCCTGCTTGCGGCATATAAAAGAAGCTCGGTTAAGGGTTCCATCCTCAGATTGGAGACATCCAATAAAATCTTTCTTACCTTATCCCCAATCTCCGTTCCCCCCGGCTCCCGTGTTACAACATGCGCAATGCCCTTCTCCGTTAAAAACCTGGATAAAAGCCTTATCTGGGTACTCTTTCCGCACCCCTCAACCCCCTCCAGTGTGATAAACAGTCCCTTCATAAATTAAGCCCCAATCTATTCTCCATTTAAACTTCTTACAACTGTCAAAAATATTGAGCAGGTTACAAAGCACTCAAACTATAACCACCTGTATTTAGGGCACTTTTAAATGGCACGCCCATTGCTAAATTCTATATACAGTACGGTATGGTTTATTAAAAGAGAGGCCTGTAGTGAACTGGGCTAAAAAGATAAAGTATTCCGCATTATTGCTGATTTTCACCCTATTAATTCTCCCCACGACCCTTTGGGCAAGAACAACAGATGAGGCGGCAACGGATGATGACAAGAAGATTGATGAACTTATAGCAAAGATAGAAGCCCTAAATATTGATACAGCCCCACCCACCGCATCAATGGACACAGAAACCTCGTCATTCCCAGGCCAAAGGCCGTCGGGAATCCCCCCCGCGTCCACGGATGTAAAAACCACGGAAGCTGCTCTTTCTGCTGCTGCTGGACCAAGTGAAGAAGAGGAAATCGCAACCATACTTAAACGGATTGAGGCATTAGATCCCCTAAAAAATGCATCAGCAGAAGAATGTCCACAGCACACAGGCGAAACGACGACAAAAGGGGATGAAAAAACGGGCATTGATGATAAGGAAGGTGAAGGGAAAGATGCAAAAGAAGCAAAAACTGACGACGGCGATTCTGAAGATAAAAAAGATGATGGCGTTTCTGGTTCCGACGAAGAAACCCAGGAAGGATCGACGACGGATAGAGCAAGGCTTTATGCTGAAATTACGGACCGATTAACTAGAATAGTAGAAAAGCTCACTGCCATTGTCGATTTCCTCAATAAAACCTTTGCTGCGATAGCACAACAAAATGGAGCGGCAGTTCCACAGCTTGCCTCCCCCGAAGATTTACAAGCGGAAAAAGCTAGGCTTGAAGAAAAAGACAAAGCGGACAAGGAAAAATTGGAAGAATTAAAGGTAAAGGCCAAAGAAAAAGAGTTAGAGGAAAAAGCAAGGAAAGAGAAAGAAGAGAAAGAAAAGAAAAAAAAGGAAGAGGCTGCAAAATCGGCTAAAGAAGAGGACGACCGCAAAAAACGTGAAGAGGTAGAAAAAGCCGCTAAGGCCCCTGAAGAAGGCAGCGATGGTTTCGGTGCGCAACAAGGTGGCACAGCTTCTGGAGGTACATTGGAGCAGATCAGGGATGAAATTAGTAAGACTGAAAAAGCAATTGACGACAACAGAGAAAAAATCGCGGAGGTTGACCAAGCAATTGCAAGAACTACTGCTGAAGTTGCTGCTAATCACGCCGAATGGGAACTTCTTCTAGAAAGAGTAAGAAGGATGGACAAAAAGCTGGTTGATTA
>MGRR01000099.1:12063-13265 GCA_001798265.1 Deltaproteobacteria bacterium RIFCSPHIGHO2_12_FULL_43_9 | reverse complement strand
AAATCCCCGATGCAACAAAAAAAGCAGAAGTAGGCGCCCGACTTAACGAAGTCAGAGCCTTATTCGTTGTGATTCTTTCCAGGGATGCCAGTAAACTCAATGCAGCTGATATTCAGATAGTCAAAGAGTGGGTCGATGACGTTGAAAAAGAACTCAGGCAACTGGAAGAAGATTTAGAAAAGCTAAAGGTTTCAGACGAAGACAGTAAAAAAAAAGAGTAGAGCCCGCGCAGTTATCGTCATTGCGAGGAGCCGCAGGCGACGAAGCAATCCCTCGAGATCCCTCGGCTTCGCCTCGGGATGACGGTTTTGTCATTGCGAGCGAACCACCCGTCATTGCGAGCGAACCACCCGTCATTGCGAGCGAACCACCCGTCATTGCGAGCGAAGCGAAGCAATCCCCCGAAGAGATTCCTTCGGTCGCTGTGCTCCCTCGGAATGACGTTGCTGTCATTGCGAGCGAACCACCCGTCATTCCTGCGGAAGCAGGAATCCAGCCCCCGGCTTTCGCCGGGATGACAAAGAAAACATGTGCCAGACCATTTGCTCCCGATGATTTAATGCCAATCTGTATGCAGGGTGAAACTTATTACGTCAAAGCCAAAGATAAGGATGCGTTTATTAGCCAAAAACTTGAAGAAGCAAGGGAAGACTTCAAAAAAAATAATCCCAATTATGTGGATCTGAACAGTAAGCGTAGTTTCGATCGGAATGGGAATGAGATCAAGTAATGTAGCCTGCTCCGTATCGCCTAAAATTTCGACATGTATTTGAATGGTCGCTTTTTAAATCTTCTATGTTAGCTTCTTAATTGCCTTCATAAAGAGTTGTTTGTTCCAGGTTTCGAGTTGCCTTTTGTCTTCAATAAATCTCTCAACATCCTTCCTGGCCATGTCTATGTCGATAGAACTGATTTTGTTATAAGCCCAGTCTATAAAATTCCCTGGAGTAAATTTTATGTTTTTTGGCCAATGTTCATTAAAGAGAAGTTTATTCTTCAGGTATACCCAGTTTGGCTTAACACCCTGCCCGATAAACCATAAAAAATCATACCAGTCCCTGCCTTTAACATTTTTACGCATCTCTCTACAAAACATTGCGTGTAATTTACCAGACAGGAGGCTTGGGAGATCACATGTTACTACTGAATATGGTTGCGGCCAGAAAAGTTGTTTTGCCTCCGTATTAAAACCCGGTGTTCCA
>MGRR01000099.1:0-12041 GCA_001798265.1 Deltaproteobacteria bacterium RIFCSPHIGHO2_12_FULL_43_9 | reverse complement strand
CTTTTAAAATTGCATTCTTATAGGTGGAGAATTTTGATCCAACAGAAATAAAAGTTGCCTGCGTATTAGTTTTGATAAATGCCGATTGAACTTGAGATTCAAAGCCTTTCTTTTTTTCTGTAATGTCGACTGAGAATCCGAAGCTTTCAAGTTCATTCTTGACTGCCCCGCAGAATAAACCGAATCCAAAATCTTTTTTCTTTTTAAGCAAAGTAAAATCCAGATCTTCCGAAAAGCGATTTAATCCGTAGAACAATTTGAGAGCCGTACCACCATAAAATGCGGAATGCTCAAAAAATTTCGCTCTCCATAGTCCTAGCAAGGCTATTTCCTGTATTATCTCCTTAATAATTAATTCTTCAGTTCCCGGGTTCTTTGCTTCAGCATTTTTAATGCGCAGAATAATTAAATCTTTCATAGGTTTACGCCTTCGAAAAAATTTCAATTAGATGGGTTATAAATTTGTGTTTTGATATTTTAAACAATTCCCTGAATTGTTTTACGGATAATGGCAATTCTGTGTTTTCACTGAATCGCATATTCATAAACAAGTAGTCTTTAGTGGCAGAAAGATTATCCAGACCTTTCACGCGCCATAGCCTGTCTACCAGGGCTTTTTCTGGAGTTGCGATAAGAAAAGCTCTTTTTGAATCAAGAGAAATTCTCTGAAATCCCGTAGAATATACTTCGATGGGTAAAACATTGTAACTAAACACTCCAATCGGAGTCTCATAATATTTTTTTCTGTTGCAAGTCATACTTGTTACTGTGTAAACCTGCTCTGGTATCAAGCCGTAGTACGACAGCGCCGAGTCCTCAGATATATAAGAGGGGCCAAATATCATGTTTGCCAAAACGAATTTACTGTACTGACTACCCGCTTTAACATATATCCCTTTTTTAACCCTTATTATCTTTTTAGACCTTATTAAGTCCCCTATTTTATTTCTTGGGTACCTATAATCTTTAAGTGCGAAAGAAAGGAATGTATAGTCAAATTCAGGAGTTGGAATTAAATTAAGTATTTCACCTTTTTCCATTAACTTCCCAGTATGTTGATTAATTGTCAACATACTGACATATAAAATCATATGAGTCAATATCCAGTATGTTGAATAATTATCCACATAGTGGCTAAAATTTAAGCTCAAACAATTAAACCTAGTAGACTGTTTCATAAATTTTGCTCATATTTGTCATCCCGGCACCCCGCTTTCGCGGAGTACAGGCTCCAGCCGGGATCTAGCGCTAATCTTATGGATTCCGGCTTTCGCCGGAATGACGAAACTTTTGAAACAGTCTACTAGAGTGTACTGTCATCCCCGCATGCAGTCATCCCCGTATACAGTCATCCCCGTGAAAACGGGGATCCAACGCTTCTTTAATTGAAATTGTGTACTAGAAAAAAACTTGAAGAAGCAAGGGAAGACTTCAAAAAAAATAATCCCAATTACGTGGATCTGAACCTTAAGCGTAGTTTCGATCGGTATGGGAATGAGATTAAATAATTAAAATTTAGTGAATTAAATGCAATAATCCTGGAATAAGTTTATTGTCAGATAAAATTTTAAAGGCTTTGTCATATGAATAAATTGGAATATCATAAATTCTAGAGTCGGCGGCCAGGAGTAGGTCAACTAAACCAAACACGTAACCCTTCCCTGAAATTTCCCTTAAGAGGACCTCACATTCTTCAAAGGTTTCTTCACCAGAGGGGATTAATTCAATACCTTCAAGGACGTATTCAAGCTTAGAGAGTTCATTTTTTCTAATACCTTGTAGCAGTTCTAGTCTGACGTATGGTGAAAGAACGATCTTGTTTTCCAGAAGAAGTTTTTCAAATTCAGGCTCAGACTTGCCTCTAAAAAATGAAATAAATACAGATGTATCTACAATTACTCTTGAGGAAGTAATCATGGTTATTTAACAATTTTTCGTTGACGTGATTTGTTGGTGTCAATTGAAAAATGTAGCTTCCCCTTTAAGGCTAGTAGAGCCATTCTCTTTTTTTGGGCTATTAACTCTTTTAGTCCCTCAATCAAGGTTCGTGTTTGATTGAGTCCCGTAAGTTTAACGGCTTCCCTCAACAGCTCGTTTGGAATGTTTGTCGCTATCTTTTTTGTAGTCATTGAATAACCCCTTCTTGTGAGGCAATGCTCGATATAGAAAAAGAGTAGCATATTTTCCATATCTTAAACAGTCGGTAATTGTTGCGTATTTGGTTATAAAAATTCTTCTTTTCCGGTGTGCCTAAAAAATCTACATTAATTTTATTAATCAATATTATAAGTCATTAGAATTCTTCAACAAATTCCTGGCACGGTGCTTGCTATTTTTATGGGCAATATCTTTAAAACAAATAGAAGCTATTTAAATATGAAAAGAAGTGATCAAAAAAATAGACATTGTTTTATCTCCCTCATGAGTTTTTCAATGTTATTTTTTGCAACCGCAACCGCAACTGCAATTACAACTGAAATGTCACTTGCAGCTGCAGGTACAAGTCCGGTGCCACCTGCGGCTGTGCCAGAAGCTGCAAGGTTTAAAATTGACCGGGAAACGGGCGGAAATAATTTAGATCAAGTTTTTAATCGTGAAGTTAATGATGAAGATATTGCTAGAGTATTAGGCTTTAATCCCGCGTGGCCACGAATAAGGCAAGGTGGTGCCGGAGATGAGGGTAAAGCTCCAGAAGTAGATATACCTGACTTGGTAGCTATAGCTACGTTAAGCTTAAACCCATTTTCACCAGGAGACGGGGATGGTGGCGCTATCGGGGGTGCATCAACACCTGGAGGGGGAACTACATGTCGCGGCTGTACTTTGGAAACAACGCACACATATAAAAATGCAGAGCGATTACTGAGTGGTGATAAATTAAACGAGGTACAAAAGGCCGAATTGGCTAGACTATTAGATGAAATTAAAAGAAGTAGTGACGCTGTTGACGAACAGACGTCAGACCTTGCGGATGGGGTTATGAAAATACTAGAAGAGAAAGCCGCAGCGACTGAAGAAGAGGGTGCAGAGGAAGAGGGCGAAGGTGAAGGCGAAGGTGGAGGCGGAGATACAGATGAAGGAGGTGGGGGTGCAGAAAAAAAAGGCGGAGGTGAAGGCGAAGGCGAAGGTGCAGGTGCAGGGAAAGCGCAGGATCCAGCCCTTGTTGCGTTAGATGAAAAAACCAAAGCATTAGAGAAAAAAGTAGCTGAGCTTGGTACGGCACTACAAACCTTGGCTCCATTTTTACAAACGCTGCTTCCTGGTGGTGGCAACGAGGTCGCAAATGCGTCTGATGAAAAAAAGGCTGAGATAAAGGAGATGTATAATCAGGTTCGTGATGCGGCAAGAAAAGCCCGGCAGAGTAATGCAAACGCAATCGCAAATCTACGATATAGGATAACTGCATATGAGAGACGACTAAAGAAACTCAAGAGATCTGGTGCCGGCGAATCCAGCGTGGCGGTGCAGGCGCGGGGAAATGTTGAAGAGTTGAAAAAAAGTCTGGTTAACCTGGAACGACAAAAAGGAGAGATTCTTTTATCAAAGAGAGAAGCAGATTCTGAATATGATAGAAGCAAGAGGAAGCCGAGTGGCGGCCTTCTCTCATTTTTCGCATCTGCTGATGCTATGGATGAGATTTATTATAAAAGACTGAAGAAATCGGCAGACAGGCTGGAAGAAATCGGGAATGATTTGGCAGATATGGAGGCCTTTGCGACTACTGTTGGCACTGTTGCGGCAGGAGAGGGGGGCGCACAGGATATTCAAGCGATTGATCAGTGGTTGGCACTTTATAGAAGAAAGAACGCGGAAGCATCTCCAAACCCGGTTGCGTATGATGCCGGGTTATCGAGACCAGATGGCTCATTTAGGGATAATACATTTCTTAGACCTTTTCCCAAGGGTCCAAAATCTGTTAATGGAAGACCAATATAAAAATCAGTAATTGGCAATTGTTGTAAGATAGACTTATGATTGGGTCATCGGTCGGATATCGGGAGTATAATAAGTTTACTATGAATATAACACTTCAGGATATTAAAGAGGCTCGGGAGTTAATTAAGGGTATTGCTTTATACACGCCCATTAAAAAGACCGGTCATTTTAGCGCGATGGTTGGGAATAATATTTATTTAAAAATGGAGAATATGCAGCACACCGGGGCATTCAAATACCGTGGTGCGAGGGTAAAGCTTTTATCTTTAACCGAGGATGAGAAGAAGAGGGGTGTTATAACCGCGTCCGCGGGGAATCATGCGCAAGGGGTCGCCTCAAACGCGCAACAGTTGGGTATTAAGGCGACAATTGTGATGCCTGAGGGAACACCGCTGGTCAAGGTGACGGCAACAAAGGGATATGGCGCGGAGGTAATATTGTTTGGTGACAGTTTTCATGAGGCATTTGGTCACGCGATGGAGCTGAAAGAGAAAAGGGATTTGGTTTTTATCCATCCATTTGAAGACCCAAAAATAATAGCTGGGCAGGGAACAATTGGGTTAGAGCTTTTGGAGCAGGCGCCAGAGCTGGATCTGGTTGTGGTTCCCGTTGGGGGTGGAGGTGTAATTAGTGGCATTGCAATTGCCTTGAAGTCTTTAAAGCCCTCTATTCAGGTCATTGGTGTGCAGGCATCAAACTCTCCATCTGTGTATAGGTCATTCAGGAGCGGGAAGGCTGAGATGGTTGAAGCAAAAGCAACCATTGCGGAAGGTATTGCCGTGAAGCAGGCGAGTCCTGTGATGTTGGAAATTTTGAAGAAGTATGTTGATGACATTGTTTTGGTTGAGGAGGCAGAGATTGCAAGCGCGATTCTTTTATTAATGGAGAGGAGTAAGGTTGTTGTTGAAGGTGCTGGAGCGTCGTCACTGGCGGCAGTGCTTTATAATAAGATCCCGGTAAAAAATAAAAATATTGGGGTGGTTCTGACAGGTGGTAATATTGATGTTAACATGCTCTCAAGAATTATAGAGAGTGGATTGGCCAAAAGTGGTCGCTTGGTTAGAATGTCTGTGTTTGTCATTGATAAACCGGGCGCCTTGCAAAGGCTCACTACGATTATCGCTGGGCATAAGGCCAATATATTGCAGGTGATTCACAACAGGTTGTCATCAGAGATGCCACTTGGTGAAACCGAAATAAATCTTACGCTTGAAACCAGGGGGCAGGATCATATTGAATCGATAATTTCCGATCTAAATGCTCAAGGGTACAAGGTTACAAAACAAAAATAGAAAATTTAATTTCTGATACGGAATTTGGAATAACTTCCTCACCTAATCTGAACCAGCGAAGAATATTGTGGACGTTTACGGGCCTCACTCTTTTAATAGTGATAAAAGATTTTCTTTAGTAAGCAAATCTATATCTTTGGTTTTTTCTAAAAATGGTCCTACATCAGCCAGAACCTTGGTCCAGTCTAATGTTTTAACTTTCCGAGCAATCTCAGATCGCCAGTTCTTCTCAGTTATTTGAGGTCCTACCCAGCCCGTCTGTTTTAATGCATTATTGAGTAAAATCAAATTAGGGCTAGGCCATCCTTTTTCTGATAGGTACCACAATAAATCGTAGATATCCCTACCCTTTACGTACTTTCGGCTAAAAAAAGCATGTAATTTTCCGGCAAACAAAGAACTTTTGTCATAGTGCAAAAGATTTAATAGAATATGTCGACGAACAATGGTGGTTTCAAATTTAGCGCCGTCCGGTGGATTTATATCGATTTCTATTTTTATTGAAATTGTTTCTGGTTGATGTGGGGAGAGGCCCATTTCATAAAGCAAACCACTAAATTTAATAAACGAAGATTTGACGTTGTTCAATTCGTTTAATTTTGCTGAAACATTATAGTTTTCACTCTCGAAATCTTTAATTGCTTTCTTTAGGAATATTCTAAAATTATCCTCAATTCCAACAGCCTTAAGTGAGAAATCCAAATCCTCGGAATAGCGTGGCATTCTGTACAGAAATCTCAGTGAGGTTCCACCCACAAATGCCCAGCTTGTAAAAGCGCCGCTCTCCTGAAACGATTCTAAAATACGTGCCTGTAAATATTCCCTGACAATACATCTCGCCATATTTGCATCTGACACTTTGGCGATCTGTTCCTTAATATAATCTTTCATAATTCAATCCCCTTATCCCGCCCAATAATTTTTTCAATAATACTGAATGCGCGTTTAAGTTTTGGAATCCCTGATTCAAGTGCGATTTTTCGCAATATTTTTTTATTAATCTTATCCAGATTCTGTAAGCGTAATTCTTCTAAATATGCTTCACTCTCACCATGGGCATTTAAATATACAAGATCCAGAAGGGCTTTTTCTGGCACTGCAATAAAAGCATATTGGCCAGATGAGAGCTCTGTTAATCTGAATCCGTTAAATAAGTTTTTTTTAATATGTCTGTAACTAAATCGTCCAACTGGAGTTTCAATTGTTTGAGGTCTCCCCGCAGTAACAGAAGTCACCTCTGCTACATACTCTGGAATCATGTCATGATATGCGAGTGCTGATTGAAGACTAACATACGAATGAGATTTAATTTTATTGGCAATTGTAAACTTTTCCGGAATTATTTTGATGTATGGATCCGCTAATTGATATAATCCTTTATGGAGTTTAATTAATCGCCCATCCTTAACCCAGCGTGCTACCTGTAGTCTAACCTGTGCAACATTCTCTCCTGCCGCAAGTAAACCAATGGTAAAAAGTGGTATATTGGAAGCCTTCTTAATAATATCTTTAAATGTCATATATGCATCAATTTATCATAAACGATAAATTGATGCAATGATTGTAGCGGCAATTGTCATTTTGTGCAGTCAATATAGGAACTTGTACATTAAATGTATTGTTACCAAACTTAGGGAGATCCTTCGCAATCATGGCATCCTGAACTGAGGGTAAAGGAACTCTTTGTGGGTTAAGCCAAGAGGCTTGATGTGTGCGTTGGTTTACCGGAAGAAGGCCACTTTTTCATATTACTGACTGGATAAAACCAAATAGTTTATTCAAATATCTCATTGAAATTTTTGGTGTTCATGGTTTCTATGTTTGCTGTGGCAAGATTCTCTTTTACATGTTCAAGCTGTTTCATCCCGACCAGCGCGGTTGTAACACCAGGGGTTGATCTTACAAATTGAAGTCCAAGTTGGGCATCTGTCTTTAATTTTTCCTGGAACTTTTGTCTTAATGAGTCAGTTAAATACCCTATAATCTGTCCCTGCATTAGAGAGGCGGAACAAAAGACGCCGAGCCCGAGATTAGATGCGAGATTTATTGCGGAGAAGAGTTTTCCTTCTTGAGGTTGGTTTGTTTTTAAAAATGCGTCTGGCGTGGCCAATGAATATGGAAGCTGTATCGCTTTAAAATGGTGATTTTCTCCAGCAATCTCTTTTGCCAATTTCACAATATCTTCAAGGCTAACAAATTCCTTCGATTTGGAATCAACCAGTAGCCCTTCCCATGTGGCAATTCCATAAAATTGAATCTTTTTCTCTGATACTGATTCCTCAAGGGCCGAGAAGGCCAGTTTTAATCTCTCCTCAAATTCGCTTTTGTTTACCTCCATTAACTGGATTTCCGGATTGTGTAGATAATAGAGATCTATCCCCTTCACCCCTAGGTTTTTCAGGCTCTGCTCAATCTCGGCCTTTATGTATCCCGGGCTGATGCAGTGACAGCTTGCAACCAACTCCTCAGGCTTGCATAGATTCCTGCTGACAAACTCATTTTTGAACCACTCCCTTGGATGGATCTCGCCTTTAGTGTCAAAGGATAGGAATCCCCCTTTTGTGGAGAGAAAGATTTCACTTCGTTTAAAGTTGTTCGTCAGTAGTAAAGAGATGGCTTTACCAATTGATCGTTCACTTCTTTGAAACCTGTAATTGATTGCCGAGTCAATTACGTTGCAGCCAAGGGAAACGGCTAATTTTATTGCTGCTGTGTATTTTTGGTCTGTGGTGTCATCGGGGTTGCCAAGATAGGTACCCAGGCCAATAGATGAGAGCGTGAGCCCCCGGAAATTATGAAAATGTGAATCGGGGAGGTAATTAAAACGCTCTCTGTAACTGGTTGTTCCATCCCTTGTTGCGAAATTGGACATATGTTCTCCTTTTACCAAGTTTTAATTGTAGCATGAGTGATTGATTTAATGGAATCTTGACGTTACATTGATTTGTCGATTTCATTGGGGGTTGATGAAAGGTTGGGGGTATTGGCAGAATGAGGTTCTTCCTTATAAGTTGTTTTTTAATATGTTGCGTTTTTCCGGGTAATTCATTTGCAGGGACTGAAACTGCGATTGTCAAAAGTGAAACTACGCCTGAATTGATTTATAAGAATCGATTTGTAGTTGAGGGACTTGGAAAGGGCTCACTTGCTATAGGAACAATTAACTATGAGCGGGCCTTGTCTGATTTTTATACATTTGGATTCGGTCTAGGCTTGAATCCGGCTGAGTCTTTAAGAACGGGTTCTTATTATAAAACAGGTATTATATCTGTTCCCGTATATTTTGTTATAACACCATGGTCTGGACAGCTTAGGCCATATTTGACCGGGGGTTTTGATTTTCAAATGGGGTTTGGTGAAGGTAGAAAAGAGGAGCCGGGAAGAACATTTATTCAGGGGTGGATTAATAGAAGCAGGGCAGATTTTGGACGGATACTTTATCAGGGTCCGGCGTTAATGGGTGGGGTTGGTCTAGAATATAGATTTGTTGGGGATTGGCTGATTCGTGCTACCGGATACGGTTTGTATTTTATGGGGAGTGAAACATTAGCCCCCTGGGCGGGTTTATCAATTGGCAGACAATTCTAAATAACAGGAGTCAATTTTGGATAAATTTTACAGCCAGTGGAAACATGGACTTACCTTCGACGATGTTCTCGTATATCCGAGGAAAAGTCTTCCGAGCAGGTTCAATATCAATACCGAAACCAGGTTCACACGAAGACATAAAATAAAAATCCCGATTATTACGGCCAATATGGATACAGTGACAGAATCAGAGATGATGGTTGCGATGTATCGCCTTGGTGGTTGTGGGATCATTCATAGAAATTGCACCATCCAGCACGAGGTTGATGAAATTCTACTGGCAAAAAAGATGGAGCCCGGAATGGAGACGATCGCGGCCTCCATAGGTGTAAAGGATTATGAGGATAGAGCCCCTGCGATTATAGAGGCGGGCGCCAATGTCGTTACAATTGACATCGCCCATGGACACTCTAATTCAATGTTGACGGTCATCGATTATCTAAAAACAAATTTCCCGGAGGTTGATGTAATTGCGGGAAACGTTGCCACCCCCGAGGGGACAGTAGAATTGGTACGGGCGGGAGCCGACGCAATAAAGGTAGGCATTGGTGGCGGTTCAATGTGCACAACAAGACTGGTTACGGGGTTCGGTATTCCTCAACTTACGTCCGTCATCGAGTGTAACCAGATTGCCAGAGAGGCAAATGTTCCTATTATCTCCGATGGTGGAATTAGATTTGCTGGGGACATAATTAAGGCAATTGTTGCTGGCGCACAGAGTGCGATGATTGGAAACCTTGCGGCTGCGACAAAAGAGACCCCAGGGAAAATCGTAGCCCTTCCCGGTGGAAAAAAATGTAAGATATATCGGGGAATGGCAAGTACTGCCGCGCGTGAGCAGATGATGGAAAAGGTCCCCGAAGAGATGGCTCCCGAGGGTGTAGAGACCATAGTAGAGTATAAGGGGTCGATTACTCCAATTATCAATCAACTCGTTGGTGGTATTAGATCTGGAATGAGTTACGGCAATGCCTCTAATTTCGATGAACTTCGGGAGTGTCAATTTGTCGTTGTTACATCGAATGTAGCCAAGGAAAATCGTCCTCATGGGATTAGATCCATGACTACTCTATAAGCATTTTTCTCGCTTTTAAGAATATAACAATAATCTTATTGACACATTATATAATATTTGTCATCAAGACTTACCAATTTTGGTAATAGTAGTTAGTTTTTAAAAGGAGTTTTACATGGGTAGTTTTTCCAAATTAATAATTCTATCTTTCTTTGTAATAACAAGCGTTGCTGCTCCATCCGTTTATGCGGTTGCGGTTGAGGATTCCTCAGGCTGGATAAATGTGGCTGCGGACAGGGCAGAGATAGATGTTGAAGGCACCGGAAACGAGTTCGGTTTGAAAGTAAGGGTATTAGTACGGGAAGGTGGCTCCATTCAGTTTCCGGAGATTCAGATACAAAAGAATTCTGCCGACTGCGCGCTTCAGGAGAGATCTTTTGTTTTATCAAAAGAGTGGAGCGAAACGGGTGATACGTTTGAGTTGTATTACGTCTTGACGATAGGAACCGTGGTTGAAGCTGACACTGGTGGATGTGAAATTTTAGTTTTCTCAGGAGACGAAAACAAAGAATTAATTTCCACGGTTAACTACTTTTATAATACAGATTATTGATTTTGGTGCCCCAGGACGGAATTGAACCGCCGACACGGGGATTTTCAGTCCCCTGCTCTACCGACTGAGCTACCGGGGCAGCAAAAATAGCCGGTTGGTTGAAAGTAGGTATTATAGCGGTTATTTCTTGTCAATCAATCCCGAAATTGGTTGTCACCTTTTTATTCCAATGATAAAGCTAACCTTTGGTGTTTTTATCCTGGTGAAACAGCTATGATGGCTCTTCCCGTCAGACGAAAAAAGGTGAAAATTGACGCCTTAAGGGCTGCCCTGGAGGCGCATGAATTTGAAAATGTTGCGAAGGTGATGGAGGGGGTGGCGGGTGCCGATATCGCGCCAATGTTGACCACCCTGGATGAGGAGGCAAAAGCCCTCTTACTTCAGGTAATCTTTTCAAGTAAACGCGCGGCAGATATTTTTGCCGAGATGCCAGACAAACTTTTGGCTGATTTGCTAGGCGAGTTATCTATTCCAAGAATTTTAACCCTTTTACAGTCCGTTGAAGTCGATGATGCTTTCGATATTTATCAGGAGGTTCCGGAAGAATTTCGCTTGGAGGTTGACAGCGCGCTTCCCGCAGGGAGGCTCCAGCAGTTTAAACGGTTGCAACAATATTCTAAACATTCAGTTGGAAGAAGAATGGATCCGGATTTCTTTGCTATTGGTCCAACTGTTTCGACTGATGATGCGATCGCGCGGGTCAGGGCTCAGGTTTCTGAGGAGCAGATATTTTATATTTACGTTATAGATGAAACACAGCATCTACTGGGTGTTGTTTCAATGAGACAACTTGTTTCATCACCTTCCGAAGTCAGGCTTCAGGATATAATGACGAAGACGCCTGTTGTGGTCAGGGATACCGATGATGCTGACATTGCCGCAAAACTTGTTGCTGACTACCACTATCTTGGACTTCCCGTTGTAAATAATGATGGGAAACTTGTCGGGATGATAAGGGTGGATGACGTTATTGATATTATTAATGAGGAGGCAACCAAGGATATTTATCAGATGTTTGGTCTATCAATTGAGGATAGGGTCTTTAGCACTCCACTTGAGTCCATTGTTAAAAGACTTCCATGGATGGTCATCAATCTGGCAACGGTATTTTTGGCATCCTGGGTTGTTGGTTTATTCGAAAATTCCATTGAGAAGGTTGTTGCTCTGGCAACTTTTATGCCCATTGTTGCTGGAATGGGTGGAAACGGAGGAACACAAACCTTAACCGTTGTTACAAGGGGACTCGCATTGGGAGAATTCGCTTTTACGCAGGCATACAGGGCGATATTAAAGGAGATATTTGTTGGAATTTCAATTGGGGCAATTACCGGTTTAATCACCGCCGGTGTGGTTTGGATCTGGAAAGGAAACCCATGGCTGGGGTTTGTGCTTTTTGTTGCGATGATTCTCAATATGATGATCGCGGGTTTTACGGGTACTGCTATTCCACTTTTGCTTCGGACGCTGAAACAGGATCCAGCAATTGGGGGTGGAGTAATAATGACTACATTTACCGATGTCTTCGGATTCTTAACATTTCTTGGTATTGCGACATTGCTGTTGAAGTATTTGGTATAATGTCATCCCGAGGCGAAGC
>MGRR01000098.1:8099-9686 GCA_001798265.1 Deltaproteobacteria bacterium RIFCSPHIGHO2_12_FULL_43_9 | reverse complement strand
TGGGGGCTTCGGCCGCTGGGGATGACTTACGTCACTTTCGTCGGGATGACAAAAATACGCAAAATTTATGAAACGCTCTACTAGGGTATTGGACTCGCAATGATATTTACTTCCAAGAGGCACTTTAAACATTGAAACTCTTCAAAAAACATCCCCCTACCGAACATGAAAGAGAATTCCTGGTTCGTACAACGGATAAAAAGATTCTAGGTCCCTTTACAATTGAGGAACTGGAAAAACAGATACGGGGTAAAAAGGTTAATCCACTGGATGAGGCTTCAATATCCTGTGGTGCCTGGACACCAATCAAACACCTGACTCAATTACTTAAAGTATTGGCTGAGGTTCCCTCGCACCCCGTGGGCGAGATGACCCAGACCATGACGCAGGAACTGGAGCTTGAGAAGCCTACAAAACCGAAGCCTGCAAGAAGGGTTAAACCAATACTTGAACCCATAAAAAGGGGCTACGAAACAAAGAAAAGATTATTTGGCATGACAAGGGCCCTGATAATGCTGGGGATAGGGGTGGTGCTGGCGGGTGGGATTCTGTTCTATGTAACAAAGGAGCGTAGGGTCATTACTCCACAGGTTGAAACCCCCAGGGAGGTGCAAAGCCTTCCCGAGGCATTTAAAAATGCCTATCAGAGAGGAAGGGTTTTTGAAGAGGCGGCCCTCTTTAGAGAGGCAAAGGAAGAGTACGCAAAGGCTCTCCGAATAGTTCCGAATAATATTTCGGTGGGAATCCGTCTGGCGGCTTTGGAGATAAGAGATAGAAAATTTGGTGAAGCCGAAGAGACCTTATCAAAGCTAAATATCGAAGAACTCACTATAGAGCAGAAAAAAGAGATTACAAATTATAGGGCCGTGGTGGCGCTTGCGCTAGGGAGGGATGAGGATGGAGCGAGGTTTGCGCAGCAGTCGGTGGTTTTTAATGATAAATTTGCCCCCGCGTATTTCAACCTGGGAAAATCCCTCTTCCGCCAGAGGAAATATTTTGACGCGAAGAAGGCGTTTGAAAAATCGGTGATATATCAGCCAAACCAGACATTCCCGTATCTCTATCTCGGTTTTACATTGGGGCTTACCAAAAAATGGGATGACGGTGTGGATGAATTCAGGAACGCCACGCAGGTAAACCCGAGGGAGACTCTGCCATATTTCTATCTTGCGTTTGGATTAAGGTCTCTGCAGCGGGAGAAAGAGATGAGCGAGGTTCTGGAATCCATGACAAATTTGGATCCCGACTATGAAGAGAATCATTTGACCGATGATCGTTATAGCAGAGGGGATAATGAGTATAAAAATATACTCAGTGAGTTTTTTAGATCAATAAATTCTCCCTCTCTTTCTACTAATGCCAAAGGCGAACTCTCACTTCTGCAATTTATTTACGGTGACAAAGAATTGGGTATAAACGCCCTGGAGCAACTTGTAAGGGATGCGCCGCAAAACGCTGGCCTTCATGCATTGCTTGGATATGTGAATTTACGGCAGGGAAGGATTGATGAAGCCAAACTTCGGCTGCAGGAGGCCCTACGATACGATTATTCAGATGAGCTGGCGCAAACGTTAATGGGAGATCTAT